>JAGWBV010000145.1:4686-15717 GCA_021295715.1 Candidatus Poribacteria bacterium
GTCCACCGATTGATTCCAACCTCCCATTCGTAGTCTCGGAGATCAATGTAGAAAATCGTCTCCTCTGGATCAATAGGCTGCGGTTTGATGACCTCGCGTCCCCAAGAAAGACTGTTCACGAGTTTCGAGAGGGCACGTTGATAGGCATGGCGTGCCTCCGCACTCTCACCGGCATTGTAGAGATGCGTCATTGTAAAATAGCGTGTGAAGGCACGGTCAAAGGGTGATAGTGAGTTGACGTGCTTCTCAATCGTTTCAAGCATTTCGGTGGGTGCAATAAAGTCGGTATCTCGTTCTGGCATCTGCCAATCCGGTGCGCCTGCTTGAATCCAGTTGCCGATGGTCAGGATTGCTTGGCATCCGTTTTGCTGGATCATTTGTGAGGAGTCGTTTATAGATTTCGGATTCAATCGGTTTCCCCGGAACGACTGCGCCTGTTTCGATGAGTGCGGTGTGCTCAATAATGATTTCCTCTGTAAATGCGCCATGTTCGCCATGGCAATTGAGGCAATTTTGTTGAAAAATAGCGGATGCCTGTTGGGCGAGATTCTCTTGGGCATCAGTAGTTTTAGGCACTAAAATGACAAGTGCGAAGACAATTAGAAGGATATATTTTTCTTTGAGTTTCATCAATATCTTTGGGCTGGAAACCCCGTCTTCAGGTAGGGGAGGAAGCCCGCTCCTTTCTTCTTTGACAAGTTTCGTTGTTAGGGTAGGGTGCTTGTCTTATTTCAGGTGTTCCAGGTTTAATCCAGAAAGTGGTGTGAAATCTTTTATTGGGTTTCCTCTGATCTGCAATTTCCGCAGTTCCCTCAAACCACCTAAGGGACGCAGGTCGGAAATGTCGTTATGCGACAGATTCAAGATCCGAAGTTTTTTCAACCTCGCCAATGGGCTTATATCCGAAACCTTGCTATTCTCGAGAGTGAGTTCCTCTAAATTGATGAGATTCGCTAACGGACGCAGGTCAAGGGTTGGCGTGCTTGGCAAGATATCTGAGAGGTATAAACGTCCAAGCGTCATCAAATTAGCAAGCGGACGGAGGTCTGTTATCGGATTGTCCCTAAGGTCGAGTTCTCTAAGATTTGTCGCAAACTCCAAACCTGTGAGGTCAGAAATCCCCTTACCCGCAATATCAATATAGCCGACCGATCGCATCCTCTCTTTTGTCAGGGGAACATCAGGCAGCAATCCGATTTCACCCCGAACAGCGGTGCGTAATGCTGGGTCAGGCATCCATGCCTCAGCAAAATCTGTTTGTCCCTTTGTCTGTCCGATAACATCGTATTTCAGGTTTGTAAGATTCAATCCAGAGAGTGGCGTCAAATCTCTTATCGGATTGCCTTTGAGCAACAATGTCCGTAGTTCCGTCAGTCCTGATAGCGGTCGGATGTCGGAAACGCCACTATTTAAAAGATCCAAGGTTTGAAGTTCTTTCAACGCCGCCAACGGACTTATATCCGAAACCTTTATCGGATTATTAGAAATGTTGAGGTCTGTAAGATTCAATCCAGAGAGTGGCGTCAAATCTCTTATCGGATTTCTCTCAAGCCACAATTGCCACAGTTCCGTCAACCCTGCAAGTGGACTCACCTCCTCAATTTGATTATTTGAGAGATGCAAGCGGCGAAGTTTCTTCAAGCCCATCAGCGGACGGATATCCGAAATCCAGTTCCCCTCCAGAGAAAGCATCTCTAAGTTAATGAGATTCGCTAAGAACGTGCCAAAAATGAAACTCCACGAGTTGTGTCAAATTCGACAATGGACGTAAATCTGTTATCGGATTCTGGCGCACATCCAGGCCCCTAAGATTCGTTGCGAACTCCAATCCTGTGAGGTCCAGGATGCCTTTGTCATGCGCATTGAGAAAGCCCAACTTTAGTAGCCTTTCTTTCGTCAAGGGAATATCGGGTAGCAGTCCGATTTCACCCCGAATTGCTGCTCGCAACGCTGGGTCTGGCATCCACGCTTCGGAAGGCTGTGTTTGCTCTGCTGGATCCGATACAGCGTCGTATTTCAGGTCTGTGAGATTCAATGCCGACAGTGGTGTGAAATCTTTTATCGGATTCCCTTTGAGCAACACTGTCTGCAATTCCGTCAGTTCCGTTAGTGGACTTAAGTTTCCAACGCGATTGTCTGTAAGAATGAGTTCCTTTAGGTTTTCCAAACCTGCGAGTGGAACAACGTTTTCAACTTCGTTGTCAAAAAGGTCTAATACTTCTAAACTTTTCAGATTCACAAGCGGACTTAGATCCCTTACACGATTATCAGCCAAATTCAGGTAGATCAGAGCAGTCAGCGAACTCAAGGGAGATACATCGGTCACTTGATTATTCCAGAGACTTAACTCGGTTAGATTCGTTAGGGTAGCGAGAGGTCTCAGATCTGCTACTTGATTATTGCCTACATTGAGATCCGTCAGGGAAGTAAGCATAGCAAGGGGCCTTAAGTCGGTAACATAATTACCCTCATCCGCTAAATGTAAATGTCCTAAATTTCGAGCGAATTCTAAACCCTTTAGATCAGTAACACCCCTTCCTTCAGCATTTAGGTGCTCCAGTTCTTGTATATTATCCTTGGTCAAGGATGCCGTTGCGGGTAGTCCGAGTTCCTCCCGAATAGCAGCACGCAATTCGGGGTCGGGCATCCACGCGTGAGTATCTTTTGGATGCACCGGCGCGTCCGATGTTGAGTTCCTTGCAGAAACCTGTAAGCCGTTACTGTTGGTATTCCCAGCGGTAACGACAGCACGCCCAATTTGATTTCGCAGTGCTGGTTTCGCGTTAGTCTCTAAGACAATAGACACATCCACGATCTCAATGGTCGGTTCAGATTCCGCCTCGAAACTATAGGGTTTCTGAAAGCGAGTGAGGTGTTGGTTGCTGAATCCGATCAAAAATAGAATCAAAACAGCAGCTGCGCCAAAAGCCGCCCATGGGAGCAACGGTTTCGTAGCCGAAGGTGGGGTCAGTTTCAAGTCAGCGACTTGCTGCATGATGTTCTGGGTTAAATTCGCCGATATCTGCACACCGCCGAGAACTTCTTGAACCAAGGTTTCTTCTTTCTCCCGTAAACGTTTGCGTGCTCGACTGAGCCGACTACTGATCGTCTTTACGGAAACACCCAAGAACTTACTAATTTCCTTCATTGTCATTTCGCCGAGATAGAAAAGCGTCATGACGGTGCGTTCACTTTCCGGCAGTTTTTCCAGAAGTTTTTTCACGGTTTCACGCCGGCGTTCCTCGGCTGCTGCCTCGCGGTGCTCCGACAAATAGTGAGCATAGGAGAGTTTTTCGACTTCATCCACGCGTGTATCCTCCAGCGATTGCATCGCAGATTTTTGCTTTCGCAGCCAATTCAGGCACCGCCGATTCGCGATGACATAGAGCCATCCGGCAAATTGATGGAGATCTTTGAGCGTCGGGAGTTTTTTATATACTTGAAGGAAGGTGTCTTGCGTAATCTCTTCAGCATAATGAAAATCACCGATCTTTCGCCATACAAGCGCATGAACGCTTTTTTGGTATTTTTCGACCAAGATGCTAAACGCGACATCATCCCCTGATAAAATTCTCTGTATCAATTGAACATCGTCTTCTCTTTCCATCAGGATTCTCCATGATTCATGAATAGGTTTCGCAGCCTTGAAGGTTCCCTCGTGTTGTTTTCATTTGGAAGGATCGCGTTGCCAATATCTGTAGGCAGGTGTCGTTTATGTGCCGCATTTGCATGCAATTGTAGTATATAGAATTCACAGATTGAACCATTTAATGTGGGACCTTACCTTCCACTGTTATTAAAGACACAATTTTTTATTAAAAGTCTGCACTAATTTAACGCAAGTTGCTATTTTTTTAAACAGGACTTACGCAAAATGGGCTTTCATGCCAAAATTGAGCGAATATTCCCCAAGCAGGCGCAATAATGCACGTCGCATGAATCAGAATCAACGGTATGAAGTGCTTATGCACTTCCCCGGGTATGAATGCCTTATGGCGACTACGAACCAAAGATCACACGAAAACGGGTCAACTGCGTAAGTCCTATTAAAGAATAAGAAATAGTATTCACAATTCTCAAACGAGCCGTTAAAGATAGAAAGGGTGGAAAGCCTCTAACTTCCACCCTTCTTTTTTATAATCTCATCAATGCCGTCTTACTTCCGTATCAGCATCTTCCGCGTTGCCGTGAAATCGCCTGCCGTGAGTGTGTAGAAATAGACACCACTGGCAACGCGTTCACCGACAGCGTTTCTGCCATCCCAATACGCCGCACGGCTACGACTTTGATAAATTCCAGCGGGCATTTGTCCCAGCACTAACGTTCGGATTAAACTACCCCCCACAGAATAGATACGCAAGGTGACATCTGCGGGTTCCGAGAGTTGATACGGTATCCATGTCTCTGGGTTGAACGGGTTCGGATAGTTGGCAAGCAGTACTGTCTCTTCTGGTATTAGCGATGCTAAGAGGCGTTGAAGGTTCGCAATGCCCTCTCGGAAGGCAATAGAACCGTCATCTTCAACTTGTGCCTGTGTTATCCATGCTTGTATCATTGCCGGATCTAAGAGTTCCAAAGTGTCTATAGCAATAGCAGAAGGGGCTGCAGAAGTGGTCGTTTCGCCAAGATGTTGTGCGACAAGAATGAGGTCTTGGATGTTAATAATGCCATCCTGGTTTACGTCGATCCGTAAGTTAGCAGGTGTGCTTGCCCCTAAATCCTGCGCCACGAGAATAAGATCTAAGACACTCACACGTCCATCCTGATTCACATCCCATGCGGGATAACCTCCCACAGTGATTGTAATATTGGGTGGAAGGGATGGGATGATGTCGCCTGTAATAGAGCCAAATTCAAAGTTATCCAATGTTACTTGCGTTCTGCCGCCCGCTTTTGTCCTAAATGTTACAGAGAGTAATGTGCCTGTGCCACTCACACCATTTTCAGATTGTCGCGCTGCAAACATACCTTTGATTTTGCCCACCGTATTATCAATTGTACCACCTTGGAAGAAGGTATCTCCACCTTCCATCATCAGGAAATCGCCTTCAACGACTTCAGTCGCTTCAAGGACCTTCGGATCAAAGGTAATATCTGCTTGCCATCCTGCTAAATTGGTAACCTCTTCTGCGTTGAGATTTAGCGTTAACATATCGTCAGCGAGAAGAGTTGTCTGAGTTGCTGAAAACGCGAAACCGACACCGAAAGGTATTAATGTATAGTCTGTGCCTTGTTCAAAACCGAAGTGCCCGGTAATCGTTCCTCCATTGCCAACAGCAACTAACAAGACATTTGCTCCCGGTTTAAGGGTGATAGGAAAATACTGATTGAAACCAGCACTATCGGCCGACCAATAATCGTATTCTGCAGGTCTGATTAACTGCTCATAGATTAACTTACCATTTAGCCAAACCTTGTTGCGACCCGCACTTCCCACAAACATTCTTGTTTTTTGTTCCCGCGGTGAATCTAAGATTACGGAACCGTAGACAATCATAACTTCCGTCTTCCATTCATATTCTTCAGGCAAGCCGAAAGCACGCACCATTTCCCACATATTATTTACAGGTCCATCATAAGTACCTATAGGCGAAATTTTATGGGATGTCCATTCATAATTTCCGACTGCTTTTCCTTCCGCTGCGCCTCTCGTAGCAATCTGATGTTCTGTTACAGAACCCTCACTCACTTCTGACAATAAATCTGTATTGTTGTCAAGTTGTTTTTCTGGAATCGGGACCCATAACCAAGGTCCCTCTATTTTTCGACCTCCTATAGGGGCACCCGGGTTATTAAGCCAACTGATATATGTCCGCGCAGCTAACCCATCTAAAGAGGATATGTCAGGTATTTGATTTACACGTAAATCTAACCATTCCAAGTTGATTAGCCCTGCAAGTGAGGATACGTCTGAGATCCTGTTTTCATGAAGGTACAGTTCTGTTAATCCTGTTAAACTCGATAACGGTGATATATCAACTATTTCATTCCGGGGTAAATCTAACCTTGCTAAGTTGGTTAGCCCTGAAAGTGGAGATACGTCTGTAATCCTGTTCTCAGCAAGTCGTAAACGTCTTAGGCTTGTTAAACCCGATAATGGCGATAAAGAATAATCGGACACTCTTCTGGTGTGGTTAAGATTTAGATATTCCAATTTGGTTAACCCTGCCAAGGGTGATAAATCAGATAAAGAATCGCAACCATGACAGTCCAGCCATTCTAAATTGATGAGGCCTGCCAAGGGTGAAACATCCGATAGTTTCGCATTGTTAGCAATCGACAGATGTTTTAGACCGGTTAATCCTGCCAGCTGTGAGAGGTCTTCTAATCCGCATCCATAAAGGTACAATATTTCCAAGCTTGTTAGACTTGCCAAGGGGGATAGATCCGATACTGGATTACTACCTAAGTGTAACCCTCTCAGTTTTGTCAATCCTGAAAATGGGGAGAGATTGGATATTCCGGCATCCCAGGCACCTACTTCGATAAGGCTTTTCAATTCGGCAAGTGGTGATAGATCCGATATTGGATTATTTGAAATCCATAACTCTTCCAGATTTATAGCGTACTCAATACCTGTCAAATCCTTAATGTCTCTATTACTTGCTCTTAAGGTTGTTAATGTTGCCATCTCTTGAGGTGTAATCGGAACAGTAGCAGTATCCTCTTTCCCAAGTGTCTCTGCGATTACTGCACGGAGGTTCGGATCGGAAATGTATACACCAGTACCGGGGATCCGCTCTGGACGCACTTCAGTTGGCGGAAGAACACCATCGGGGGTATTCAACACAGAAAGCACTTGGTCGAAATTAGATCTCCAAGCATCCCGTTTCATCGTACTATTTTCCAACACCTGCAATCCTAAGTTTTGTAGGCTCACATTCTCACGAATCTTTTCAAGGAACACTTCGGTTTCTAATCCAACAGCGGCGGCAGCGTGCGCTGCATCAAGGGGTCTTTGAAATGCCTCGTGGAATCGCTGAACGGGTTCAATCCCGCCAAAGACACCCCCTGTCGCTTCAAGTGCCTGCCTATAACGGTCAGTATCTTCGCGCACCAAACGATCCATGGTAGATTTATCAGTATAGAGTTGCAACGCTCTGTCCTTGTTAAAAGGCGGGTTCGCGTTCCGTTGAATAACAGCCCGAACCGTATCTTGAAAATCTTTCATCCCTTCGGTGTGGCATCCAATACAAGACAATCCATTTCGGACGGTCGGATCGCTCGCAGCCGGATTGGAAACGATGTTTATCGGAGCCTCATCAAGTCGTCTGCCGCTGGCATCCGCGAGGTAGTACGCCTGCAATCCATTTGGGAGATTAAAGATAATCTCACCACCGTCGTGCGTGAATGAGAGCGGATGCGTAAAGATATTCTGTGTCCCGACACTCCCGGCAAAGTCGTAACTTTTCCAATACGCACCGTATCGGGAATCATGACGTTCAACAACGCGATTGTTATTAGAGACACCGGAATCGTTGAAACCCGCACGCCAGACGCGTTTTCCCGGAGCGTTGCGAATATTTTCGACAACATTCACTTCCAATCGAGTCTCCAACTCACGATCTGTCTCAGGAAGTCCCAAGATGTCATGGTAGAGTGGCGGCAAGGCGGCTGTTGCGATGAACCAATCCACATGAACGAACGGCACTTCGCACGCCATTTTTTCCCGTAGGTTTGTCAGTTTTTCACGGAGGGCTGTCTGTGTTGGCGCGTTAAACTCAATCTCATAAGGATATGCCGCCTCGATCAGCGTCCAGCGATTGGACCCGACCTCCCATTCGTAGTCGCGAAGGTCGATGTAGAAGATCGTTTCTTCTGAATCAATGGGTTGTGGGACTTTAATAGTGCGTCCCCAAGAGAGACTGTTCACGAGTTTCGAGAGTGCTCGCTGATAGGTGTGGAGTGCTTCCACACTTTCACCGGCATTATAGAGATGCGTCATCGTAAAATAGCGTGTGAAGGCACGGTCAAAGGGTAAAAGGGAGTTGACGTGCTTCTCAATGGTGTCGAGCATCTCCTTGGGAGTAATGAAGGGGCCATCTGTTTCAGAGGTGCTTTCCCAATCCGGTGCCCCTGCTTGAATCCAGTTGCCAATCGTCAGAATCGCCGCTGGTGGCAGTTGGGGTTGACCGAGTGGCATCCGTTTTGCTGGATCGTTTGTGAGGAGTCGTTTATAGAGTTCGGATTCTATAGCAGGTTTCCCCGGAACGACTGCCCCGGTTTCGATGAGTGCTGTATGTTCAATAATAATTTCCTCAGTAAACGCTCCATGCTCACCGTGGCAGTTGAGACAATTCCTTTCAAAGATTGCATACGCTTGTTGGGCGAGGTTCTGTTGGGCATAGACCCTGTGAGGGTTGACCAGAATAAGTGTCAATAGACAGACGAATATAATAAATGTTTTCCAGTTTTTCATGTATTTTTCCTTTCGCTAAGGCTTTGATTCCCAATCTATAAGGGTAGTCCCAAGTGTTGCCAAGTGAAATTTTCTGGTAGAGAATGGCAGGATAATATAGATTCGATAAGATCCTCATGTTATTAGTTTACTGAAATGCATTAGCGACGGCGACGAGGTCAAGGATATTGACAACACCATCACCATTGACATCCGGGGCATCTTTGCCAAATGCATTAGCGACGGCGACGAGGTCAAGGATGTTCACCGCGCCGTCTCCGTTGACGTCCGCAGTAGGATCGGTTTCCGCCTTCAAATAGATTTCGCCATCTAAGTCTGGGAGGGTGTGAACGGTGTTATTCACGTCACTAGCTACGCCTATTGCTGAGGTCGGCAAAGTGATTGTTTGTGTCTGCCTTGGTGAATTCACGGATGAAAAGTCCTTCGATAGAGACACCTTTAGGCGTTTTGTAGCGTCGTCCCTTTTCACCGACAGGACGCCCCAGCGGCGCATCCCAAAAATCATACCAGTGAGCAACAGGTTCACCACCACCAGGGTTAATGGATAAGGAAAATAGGCGAAATTGATATTCCAGATAGCCATCTGAATGCGTTAAACTCAGCGTCGTGAAAATGCGCATCCACTGCTGATTTCGTGGGGAATCTGGTGGTTCTCCCTCAATTCCAAATCCAGTCAAACCATTGATCTGTGGTTCTTGGAGATGGCTTTCTGACCAAATTATGGCTTCTTCAATCCTTGAAAGACTCTCCCGACTATAGCCGAGAGATCGATACTGTTTATCCACATCTGTTATTTCACTAAATGGTATTTCTAGGGTAGGAAATGTTTCCCTGTACGTGCCGTTGATATATTCTGCCCATCTTGGAATCTTATCTTCATTGGCGTTTACCATTATCAAGAAATCGTCATCTACCGTGGAGCGAATGCCTTGCAAGATTTTATCGCGTGCGACGTGTTCTGCTTCAAGTGTTCGATACTCACGAAGCCTTCGTCCTTCACTCCAATGATCGAAGAATATACCGTCAAATAAACCGCACGATGCGATAGCTTTGGCTTGATCAATCGCAAATTTTTGCGTTTCAGGCAATGTAAAATCCAACAGCGTATCCCCCCAACTATCTACAATACGATTGCCATTTTCGTCCCGAAGCCAAAGGTCTTGTAAAACACTATCTTCAGGATGTCCATGAGCAGATGGGCTAGTGTAATATACGATCGGCACGAGGAGTATCGCATTAGGATTAAACGCCAAGAGCGCATCTCGCCGCTCTTTAGCTCTTTGGAAATCGCCAATCAGATGAACGCCAACGCTGGTGTTTTTGAACTTCAAACCCAACGTTTCAGGACAACAAAAATATAGATTGAAATAGGCTATAGGCTCATCTGCTGATGCCCCTGGAAGTCTCGGTAGTATAGGCGGGCGGTTTCGGACGGAAGACCATGATCCGAAGATGGATGGATATTCACGGGCTTCAATCCGAGGTATAACGGCGGACCTGGGTAATTCACATTCTAAGGCAATACTACCTGGATTACCTTCAGAATCCAGAACCTCTATATTGGTGAGTTCCGTGAGTGGTGAAAGGTCAACAATTACATTGTTGCGTACATTCAATTCCGTCAAACTCGTCAAGGCAACAAGCGATGAAACGTTGGCAATCTGATTATCTTGAAGGGCAAGATCTTTTAGGTTCACTAACCCTGCGAGCGGCGAAACATCTACGATTTGGTTGCTCCACAACCCCAGCACCTCAAGACGGACAAGTTCTGCGAGCGGCGAAATATCTGAAATGGCATTACCTCCCAAATCAAGGAATGTGAGTTTCGTTAAATCCGCAATCGGACGGATGTCCTGGATATGATTTTGTGGAAGAATAAGAAATTCAAGGTTTACAGCATACTCCAAACCTGTGAGATCGTTAATCTTTTTGGCTATCTGAAGTTTCGCTGTATCTAACGCAACCAATTCGAGCATATCTGCTTTCGTCAAGGGGGTATCGGTATCTATCTCAAGTTGCTGACGGACAGCTTTTCGGAGAATCGGATCCGGCATCCACTGTGGGTCTTGGGCATACGCAGCGTTAATAACTATAAACAAAATAATAATAAGCGAAAAAAGGCGTTTATACATAGTATCCTCTATTGAAATAGTTACAAGTTACCCAAGTTGCTACTTATAATATTTTAGGTACGTAAACCTCATTTTCATTGAAAGTCGTTGAGGATCTGCGGGGTTTTGTAATGTAAACTGTTAGTTTGCGTCTTTAGGGCACAATCTAACAGATTATGCTACAAAGATGGCAACTTGCGTTATAAGTTATAAGAGATTTTGATGACTTCAACATTCATCAGAAATGCGGAATGGGTTGTGTGCATATCCGAATCGTGGATTTATCAGATTATGCGGATTTTCGATTATTTTACCCCAAGTTGCCACCTAAGAAAGCTACAGATATTTAAGGACAATTTGTATTGGACAATTACTGATGTTTCAACGACACACATGTCGCCCCTCCGGGGCTTGCCAGGTTGCCTCCGATGATTTATGAAAAAGCACCTAAAAATGCTCTGAAAATAACGCATCCTATTTCAAAGTAGCAACTTAGGTTAA
>JAGWBV010000145.1:15765-16319 GCA_021295715.1 Candidatus Poribacteria bacterium
CAATAATCCACCTCTTTTACAGATGAAAAATGATTAAAGCGAACTCACATTTTATTATCAAACTCACGTTAGGTTACTTGATTATTAACATTTTTCGCGTTCCGATGAAATCTCCTGTCGTTAGGGTATAGAAATAGATACCACTCGCGACAGACTCACCCACGTCATTTTTTCCATCCCAATACGCCGCACGGCTGTGGTTCTGATAGATACCAGCAGGTGTATACCCCAAAGTCAAGGTCCGAACCAATATCCCATTCACAGAATAGATACGCAAGGTAACCTCCGCTGCTTCGGAGAGTTGATAGGGTATCCATGTCTCTGGATTGAATGGGTTCGGATAGTTTGGGAGTAGTACTGTCTCTTCTGGAATTAGCAAGGCTAAAAGGTTTTGAAGGAAAGCGATACCCTCTCGGAAGGCAATAGAACCGTCATCTTCAATTTGTGCCTGTTCGATCCATGCCTGTATCATCGTAGGATTTAATTCCCCGTTCTTCATTGCAGCAATAACAGAGGGCGCGGCGGCAGCCGAATTACCCATCTGTTGTGCCACA
>JAGWBV010000146.1:0-1299 GCA_021295715.1 Candidatus Poribacteria bacterium
CGGCTTTCGCACCGCGCACGGCGGCGTTGATCTCCTCCGTGTAGAGGTGTCTCCCTTCTTCAAACATCGCTGCACCGCCGTTCACCTGCTCCCATACGACGATGCCGCTGACCCCTTCCATATCCGACATGATGAGTACTCGCATTGTTCCACTCCCTTTCTATTGGGTTCAGAAGATTTCAACTTACAGTATACCATCTTGCCTTAAAAAGACAAGCGGCAAATTGCGCCAAACGAATGTTTGACATACATTTCGCATTGTGATATAATTCTGTTGTTGCAAAAAACGCTCAATCTCACAACATAAATTGACGAATACATAATTTAAACTTGCTATATGGACACAATTAAAGCAGAAATCTACGATATTATAGAAGGTGCGATCCAAGCAGCCGTTGCCACCGGGGAACTCACTATATCCGAAATGCCAAAGATCCCGTTCTCACCGACCAAAACGCCTGAACACGGGGATTTTGCTACACCCATTGCCCTCGGACTCGCAAAACAGGCACGAATGGCACCCCGCAAAATCGCCGAGATAATTGTCACACACATCGATCTCGATGCCCATCCAACTATCCGCCAAATTAACATTGCCGGTGCTGGCTTCATCAATATTCATCTCGCCGATAACTATCTCTACGACACACTCCAGACGATCGCTACGCTGCAGGAAGCATACGGAACCTGCAACAGAGGAGAAGGGAAGCAACTCCAAATTGAGTTCGTCAGTGCCAATCCTACAGGACCCCTTAACATCGTCAGTGGACGCGCCGCCGCAGTCGGGGATACTCTCGTCAATCTCCTAAATGCTATAGGTTATAACGCCGTCCGAGAGTACTACGTTAACGATGCCGGTGGACAGGTCGACCGCCTCGGTGAGTCGATAGATGTCCGTTACCGACAAGCACTCGGTGAAGACGGATTAGAAATTCCAGAGGGTGGGTATCAAGGAGAATACCTTCGGGAGTTCGCGCAAACTATCGCTGATACAGAGGGAGAGGTCTATCTTCAACTTGAGACAGCAGAACGTGTGGCAACTTTCCGCGACAAAGGCATTGCCCACATCTTAGCGCAACAAAAGAGTTCTCTAAAACGTTTTGGTGTCGATTTCGATGTTTGGTCGAGTGAAAAAGCGATCCGGGAGAGTGGGAAACCGGAGGAAATTATTCAACTCTTCCGCGATAAGGCGTATCTCTACGAAGCGGAAGGCGCGACATGGTTCAAAATGACAGATTTTGGGGATGATAAAGACTGTGTTGTCATCCGGAGCAACGGAGAATATACCTATTTTGTGCC
>JAGWBV010000146.1:1417-6563 GCA_021295715.1 Candidatus Poribacteria bacterium
TCTATCATTCAACAGGTGAACCTCGTCGATGCAGAAGGTAAACGGGAAGACATGTCGAAACGCCGTGGACAGTTTCGCACCCTCGATTCCCTTATTGACGAACTCGCAGAGACTGTCGGCGAACAGTTTGCGGTGGATGTTGCTCGCTATTTCTTTCTCATGCGTGCCAACAATACGCATCTCGATTTCAATATGGAATTGGCAGTTACACACGCCAGCGAGAATCCCGTCTTCTACATCCAGTATGCCCACGCACGGTGCTGTAGCATCTTCGAGCAGGGAGATGAGCAAGGAATTACCCCTAAACCTATTGAGGCAGTCTCTCTCAACCAGCTCACAGAGCCAATGGAACATGAATTGATCAGAAAATTAGCCGAATTCCCATCAACTGTGCTTTTGAGCGCAGAGGCACGGGAAGCGCATCGTGTTGTGCATTACCTACACGAACTCGCAGGAATTTTTCATCCGTACTACAACCAACACCGAGTACTTGATCCTGCAGACATGGAAAAGACGCACGCACGGCTCATTCTGATACAGAGCGTGCAAAGAGTGTTGAGAAATGGCTTGACGTTGCTGGGTATTTCTGCCCCGACATCTATGTAGTTAGCTATCGGCATTGTCCCGCAAGCCCACACGCGGCTTGCGTCGCAATCAGCAAAGAGGTGTTTTTGAACAATAGCCAATGACAATAGGAAAAAATATGACGATAGATTATAGGAAAACCGATAAGGCGCATGTGTGGCACCCTCTGTTTCAGCATCAACGCCTTGAAGAAACATCGTTAGCCGTTTTTGAATCGGCGCACGGGACAACGCTTGTAGATGCAGAAGGTCGTGAGTACTTAGATGCATACTCGGCACTCTGGAACGTCAATGTCGGTTATGGTAGACAGGAGATTGCAGATGCCGTCTATGCACAGATACAGCAGTTGCCTTACTACCCGCACTCGCAGATTAACGTCCCTGCCACGGTATTAGCAGAGCGTCTCGCTGCATGTCTTCCGGGTGATTTGAACCATGTCTTTTTCTCCAACAGCGGTTCGGAGGCAAATGAAACCGCCATCAAAATGGCACGGCAGTTCGGCAGGCAAACCTATCCGGGTGAAAATCGCTACAAGATCATCAGTCGGTATCGCGGTTATCACGGATTTACGTATGGTGCCCTGTCAGCAACAGGACAGGCACGCAGACGGAAAGCTTTTGAGCCGCTCGTTCCAGGTTTCCCGCATGCGCATCCACCTTACTGCTACCGGTGTCCTCTTGGCTTAGACGTTTCTTCTTGCGGTATCGCATGCGCTGATGAAATTGAACGAATAATTCAGTCGGAGGGACCCGAAACCGTGATCGGGGTCATTGCTGAGCCTATCATCGGTGGTGGCGGCGTGATCGTCCCGCCAGATGAATATTTCCCGAAGTTGAGACAAATCTGTGACGATTACGGTTTGCTCCTTATTCTTGATGAGGTAATTACTGGGTTTGGACGCACGGGCAAGATGTTTGCCTGTGAGCATTGGGATGTGCAGCCCGACCTGATTACGCTCGCAAAGGGTCTCACGAGCGGTTATCTACCACTCGGTGCATGTGTCGCCTCAACGGAGGTTTTCGAGGCATTCCTCGGTGAAGCCGATGAAAACAAAGAATTCGCCCAAGTCTGCACCTACGGCGGACATCCAGTCGCATGTGCCGCTGGTATCGCGAACCTCGAAATTCTTCAAAGGGAACGCCTCTGGGAAAATTCGGAAAAGGTAGGGGCACATCTGCTCTCGAAATTAGAAACGTTGTGTGACTTACCCATTGTCGGTGATGTCCGTGGCAAAGGATTGATGATAGCGGTGGAACTCGTTCAAGCCGATGGCACGCATCTCGATACGGCGACAACCAACCAAATCGTGGGGCAATTGCGAGACTTCGATACAGGCGGAATCATCGTCGGGAAAATTGGGCATGCTGTCGATGAACCGGAAAACATCATTTACATCGCACCCCCACTGATTCTCACAGAAGCAGAGGCGGACAGAATTTTTGAGACGTTACGTCAAGTACTTATCCAAAAGGAGTTTTAATTCGTGCCGTTTCGCCGTTGGAATCTTGTCGGGATGGGTAGCGATCGCGAATTGCAGGGCGGTTGAACAGGCACATGTCCGTTGACCTTCAGGGATTTTACCAACAGCTGCTCTTACTGTCTTTTTAGATGCCTCAACATTGAAACGGACGTTATCAAGAATCATCTCGGTTGTCACGTTATCGTGTTCAGGGTGCCAACAATCGTAATCGGTAGAGCAGGCGAGGACAGCATAGCAGATTTCAGCCTCGCGAGCGAGTTTCGCTTCCGGTGCCGCGGTCATTCCGATAATGTCAAATCCGAAGTGCCGGTAAAGTTCAGACTCCGCTTGTGTAGAAAACGCCGGGCCTTCCATACAGATATAGGTGCCGCCGTTGTGAACCGCTGTGCTGGCTTCCGTAGCCGCTGCTGACAGAAAGGAACTGAGGTGTGAACAGAAAGGATGTGCCAAGCTGACATGGGCAGCGATACCGTCACCGAAAAATGTTGATTTTCGATCCTTTGTGTGGTCGTAGAGTTGGTCTGGTATAACGAAATGGCGGGGTTCAATATCTTGTCGTAAGCTTCCGACGGCACTCACAGAAATCAGCCATTCTACGCCTAACGCTTTTAAAGCATAAATATTCGCGCGGACATTAATCTCAGAAGGAAGTATCCGATGGCCAGTGCCGTGCCTCGGTAGAAAAACGACGGGCTTCCCATCAAGGTCACCCAGAATAAGAGCATCGCTCGGTTTACCGAACGGGGTTTCGACCGTGATTTCTTCGATGTCTGTTAAGCCTTCCATCTGGTAAAAACCGCTGCCACCAATAATTCCGATACGCATTTATAATTATTCCTTGCGGAGTTATCAAGTAGGTTTTATACTTGATGTGCCTTCTTATAGAGTTAGGGGAAATGCCCAAGCAAAACCCTTCCACTTTGTTTCGGACTACGGGTTTGGTATTATATCAAGAACCTGCGCGGAATGAAATTATGCCCGCTTTAGACATACAGGGCATAATTTGTCTTTGCTTTACTTATGGAGCGCAGTCCAGGAGATCATAGTTAAAAAAATGGCACTATTGCATTGTGGTAATTTAACACTTGAGGGAAAATCCAGTTCCGCCGTTGCGACTTACATTCGTGTAAGAGAACTGGACCTCGTTTTCGATTTAGGTAGATGTCCGATGAATTTTATCGGCATCGGCAACGTTTTTATTTCCCATTTCCACCTCGATCACTACTTTGGATTGCCTATCTACATCAGTCAACGCTGGCTTGCAGGCATACCGCCGGGGAACATCTACGTCCCTTGGAGTGGGTCTAAGCAACTGATGCACATTCTTGATAGGATCTCGGCGTTGGATACCGGCAAGAGTTGGGCGTATCAAATCACGCCGGTTCGGGTGGGTGATGAGATTCCGTTTCGCCAAAATTTAGTGGCACACATTTTGCCAAGCGACCACAGCGTCCCCGCTGTTTCTTATCTGATTTGTGAGGTGCGCAAGAAACTGAAACCCGAGTTTCAGCATTTGTCAGGGCGTGACATCGCAGAACTGAAACGTTCAGGAGTCGAGATAACGACAGAGGTGCAATTGCCCTTAATCGCCTACTTAGGAGATACACGAAGTGTCCCTCTTGACGCACATCCATTACTCAAGCAGTGCAAAGTCTTGATTTGCGAATGCACATTCATCTTACCGGAGCATCGAGTACGTGCGAAGCGGACAATGCATCTACATCTTGAGATGTTACCCTCGATGTTGGCAGAGGTTGAGAGCGAACATATCGTCCTAATCCACTTCTCCCGTCGTTATACACCCGAGCTTATCCGACAAAAGGTTTTCAAGCACTTACCCCCGGGTGACCGTTCTCGCGTCCAACTGTTTATCTAATGCGCGACAGCGTTCTGCTCAATTTCTGTCCGTTCCATGTAGAGATGTGTTGTCAGGAGCGCCCAGATTGGTGCGATTATCGCGTCTATCAATATGTTTACAACGACCATCACCGCGATTGCCCAAACAGGGGAATGCTGTAAGGTTATTTGGACCTGAGTGCCAAAAAAGAGATCGAAGAATTTCTCTGATAGTAGTATCTCACGTAAGGGCACAAATTCAGGGGTAACGACAGAAAACAGTAGCAACGTTAAACCGAGAACCGCGGTGGTAAACACCATTGTTCCCCAAACAAGCAACAGGTACATACCGAAAAACTGCTTCCATTTCCCGCGCACGAGTTCACTACTGCGGCGCAGCGCAGCGATCCACGATAGATTCTCAATAATGATCCCTTGGTTGTAGAGGCTCCATTTTACCAGAAAATAAACCGCGGGAATACCAACGATCATCAGCAACAGAATCGGCGTAGAAGGTGCTACCGGTACATACGGTATCAAAACTTGAGAGAATCCGGTCAAGATAGGTATGACAATGGTAAAAAATGCCATTGTAACGAGTAGCCCGAATAAGACCCATATCCCCAAAATAGATACGATCTTGCGACGTGTATGTCGCCATGCCTCGCCTGAAGTAGCATTTGTGCCACGGTATTGATGGACTATGATAAAAGCCAGTGGACACATTGCAAACCATAGAAAACCGATGCCAAAGGTAGATCCATTGAAGCCAACAGTTGTCTTTACACCCATTGGTTTCGAGGAAGACTGATTAGTTTCTGTTGATCCACTAAATACCGTGATTTCTCCTGATGTGCTAAAAGTCCATTGTGCCTCTGAAATCCATAATTTAGAAAACAGAAACAAGGCACTGTAGAAGGCAAAGCTGACAATGATGACGGGTAACATCACCTCGGAATATCGTTGAGATAAATCCAGACTGCTGCGGCACGGAAGTCGTGTTACTCGTGTTTTCCAATATGTTCTGCATAGCCGTGTTCCATCATAGAGACAGGGGTAGATGTAGACGAGCCTGCGAAGATATGATGTCGGGTGGTGTATGTAGGGGCAAGTCCCTATGCCATCCATCTTCATGCATTTATGAACGATGAAGAAGCACAGGGACCCGCCCTACAGCACACGACCGATCACTCTTCTATGAAAGCAGCAGAGGGAAACCGAGTATAGGAGGGGGGTTTCCCTGGA
>JAGWBV010000147.1 GCA_021295715.1 Candidatus Poribacteria bacterium
TGCATTAGAAGTTGCCGGTTCCCAGTAATCAAACGCCCACCAAAAACCGAATATCCCTGAAACCCGTAAAACGCAGACACTCATGCAAGCCAAGGCACGTGGCGATTTTCCACGTAGGGCGTGAGTAACTCCCGGAGCTGCAAACGGGCATTGCGGAGATGGCTTTTGACCGTGCCTTCGGAACGTCCGATTTCTGCGGCGATGGCTTTGATGGGCAGTTCGTGGTAATAGTAGAGCAGAAAGACGCGTCGGCGGGTGGCGGTGAGTGCCGTTAGGGCTTTCTGAAGGTGTTCTCGGAGTTCTGCGCGTTCCACGGCACGACTCGGACACGGGTCGGTCTCGGTGATGCGGTTTTCGTCAACGAGATGCAGCGGTTCAGTGTTATACTTTTGTCTACGGAAATGGTCGATGCAGACGTTCTCAGCAATGCGATACAGCCAAGAATAGAAAGCGGAGCCGCCCCGGAAACTGCTGATGGCACGAAATGCACGAAGCCACGTCTCTTGCGTCAAGTCTTCGGCGATTTCGGGGTCTGTGACGCGACGGCGGATATGACGATAGAGGCGGTCTTGATACTTGCCAACGAGCGGGGTAAAGGCTTCGGGATCGCCGGCGTGTGAGCGTCGGATGATGTCGGTTTCGTCGAGAGTTAACAACGTTTCGGTGTTCCTTTCATTTCAACAAGGGTGTGGTGCTAAGGTGAAGGGTTCGCCGCACGCCTGCTTTTTCCAGTGTTACTTGTTTCGGTTGGATGTCTACCAGCGTGGTGTAGGGGTCAAGTGTGTCGCCGAGACGGACGATATATGTTGTTCTCGCTGTCGTGCTTTGGAGGATTGCCTGTGGTGGTGTTTCTCCATCACTGGGGAGGAGCGTTCCGAGTAAGCGATAGGGGTCAATCGGCGTGGCGGTGTCCGGTATCCGAGTGGATGAAACAGATTGTTGTCTACGATCGTCCGGTGGAACTCGGATTTCTGGAATGTCTCCAAATCGTTTTTTGGGAAAGTGGGCACGGGGTTACCGTGTTTCACGGTTGTGTTCTCCCGTTTTCCTTTGCTTTCGGAAATCCGATCGCCTGTGTGTTGGGGTTGGGTCTGGGGAGCGTGGAAAAACAGACACAGGAGAAAACAGGCGAGTACGAGGGAAACAGGCGATGTGATAGGAACACCACACCGCCTGTTTGTTTAAATTAGTTACAATAGGATGACGACCAGTAAGGGGACGGCTGTCCTGCATTATTCACTGCAGCAGACGCAGACGACTCGTTGAAAGCTCCTTGAAAAGAACCTCCTTTATAATCGTTAGGACCGGACCCCACATGACACCATGTGTGAAAATAACCTGATTCGCCAGCGTATGCTGATGCCCAGGCTTCTGCCCACCAGATTGTAGTGTCTGTATCATGGTAATAGTGATAACCCTTATAGTTATGATCGTTCTTTGGCAGCACATCGCTCACCAAGGCAAAAAATAAGAAACAAAATATCCCGATTATTAGACATGAAGTAAATCGCATGTTTATCTCCTTTGTAAATGTAGAAATTGGTACGGGTCAATTCCAGCTGATTCCTGCTCCATAAAGTGAATTCCTGGAGGGATTGTCCCCTCCATAAAATCCCTGAATGAGAGATGTGGGAAACCATCGCCAGCCCTCAAATTCCCCGCATATCGGAAAAGGACTTTTCCGTTTTCATCTTTTAATTCCCGCCAGGTAACATAGGCTCGATCAGAATAAAGTGGGTAGACTTTACCATTTTCATCATCTCTTATTACACCACTGAAATCCCGATCTCCTTGATTCCAGAGTTTAATGAGAACACGCCCCATCAATTCAAAGTCTTCCAAACGACTTGTTTCATGAAGTTGTCGCTCGTCTTCAAACCAAGTCCATACAGGCATGAGGGTTTCAGGATAATCTGCAGGCACCTCTGGATACGGTCCATATCCATAAGGCGAGACAGGCACAGGTTCGGCGGGTTCCTCCTCCGATACAAAATCATCAGATAGAAACGCAGCTGACAAGTCAATAGTCTCTGCGTCGTCACTTGGCAATGCCGCGGTGTCGACATCCCTCGGCTGCGCATCATGGTTTTCAAGGGGTGTTTCCGCTTGTTCAAAGTCCACCCTACTTGTTTCTACTGTGTTTGCTGTGGTGCCGGTCTGAGTCCTGTTTTCGAGTGCTCGCACGGCGTGATCTGTCCGCTGTAATTCCGCATCAGTTGTGCGACGGACGTGCCAACTATAAAATTGGGACCCGACAATCATCAGTAGAAAGAAAACGGTGCCTGCAAGGATCGCTCGGTTAAAAAAAACATCCCAGAACATACTTTTATCGCCCTCATAAAGTGGATGGAAAAAATGCCAAAAAAAGTGATCGGTTGGAGAGATGGCAATCCTTTCCTGCTTTGTGTGAATGTGAGTTTGGTATGAAAATCGACGCGTTTGCGTCGAAACTCACATTCTACCTATAGTTTAGCAAGTTTCGTGCCAATCCCTTTAGTAAAATACGCACCCCTGTTGAACCCTCTGAAATTAAGAGAATCCTATCTATGACAATACCCCAAAACATAGGCACACACTCGGTTTACCCACAACTGCCTCAAGAAATAGAATCTTTCCCCTATCTTCAAACCCTCTATCGTCACGTCGAATGCAGACCCATTTTGAACCGCATCATTTTGATACAGTGCACCATATTGATGCATGTGCCTCGTGTCATTCTATCCGGATTTCCACACTCGCGCGTTCTACACAAGTGCTATAGTGCCATAAGTCCAGAAAACTGCTGATACCGTTTATACGATGTTAACAGGTCTGTATTTTTTTACAAGGAAAAACAAAAAGGCCTCCATCCTCAAGCGTCAACATCACCGAAATAAATATCATATTTCTTCAACTTCCTTTGCAGCGTGCTTCTGCCAATCCCCAACATTTTCGCAGCTTGTGTCCGATTCCCCTCAAGCGATGCTAATACCTTACGGATGAACGTTTCTTCCACCTCTTCAAGCGTCATGTCGAGTGAAACCGTTACGCTTTGGGCATTTTCAGGTGTAGCGGGTCCTTCAGAGATCGGCAATGGGTGATTATGATATGGACGAAACTTTTCCGGCAAGTGTTCCGGTAAGAGCATTTGATCTTTGACAAGGTGAGATGCCGTTTCAATCACATTTTCCAACTCCCGCACGTTTCCGGGCCACAGATAACTTTTGAGAAGAACCAAGGCACTCAATGCTATCTGTGGAACTTCTGATGTATCGACTCGGAGATGCTTCCCAAGAAAGTGCAGGACCAACGCTTCAATGTCTTCGCCTCGCACCGTCAGCGTCGGCAGGGAAATACCGGCAACATTTAAGCGATAATAGAGGTCTGCACGAAACCTCCCATCCTTAACGGCTTGTTCCAAGTCTTTGTTGGTAGCCGTTACGATTCGGACATCTACCGGAATCGGCTTTTCGCCACCAACGCGTTCAATCTCAGATTCTTCAACCGCATGAAGTAGTTTCGACTGCATGGAAAGCGGCATCTCTCCGATTTCATCCAAGAAGGGTGTGCCGTTGTCTGCCCTTTCAAACCTACTGATATGCCGTGTATCAGCACCAGTGAACGCGCCCTTCTCATATCCAAACAATTCGCTCTCCAGTAAAGTCTCTTGTATCCCCGCACAGTTGACAGAAATCATTTCTCCCGATCTATTGCTGTTTTTGTGCAGCGCACGCGCCACCATCCCCTTACCCGTCCCCGTTTCACCAGAAATGAGGACTCTCGTCGATGTCGCTGCGAAGTGCTCAATTTGTTGGAGGACTTCAAATATCTGCGGACTGTCGCCGATAATTTCACTATAGTCGCCATGTAATGTATGTCTCGTCATTGAAATCTGAGGCCCTCCTATCTACCGACGAATCTAAAACTTCACCCACCTGTCCATTTAAAAACTGTCCAGGGATGCATCTCTCGTCCCGCTGGAACCTCCGCGCATAGAAACCCACGAACGCTCAATTCAGTAATTTGCGCGCGACACCTTAGGTTATAAAGACCACATTTTTGAGTGGATTTCGTGCATAAAATGAAAAAAAATGAAAAAAATTAGGGAATCTCAGGAAAAATTAGGAAATTTAAGGGAAACCGGTGAAAAAATAAAGGTGGGTTTGGTTCAGGGATTTGGCAGTTTTCTGAAAATCCGTTGTGCCCCGCGAGGGACAAAAAGAAAACAGCACAGCAATACCTGCTGATACCGTATTGTGAAAGATATTAATTATAGTAAAGTCTAAAAATAAGTGAACACTTTAGAAAACACAAAACATTCTCCCCCGCTGGCGAGGTTTGTAACCTCGCCTTCTGTTGGTGTCCAAATAATTATGGGCTTTACTATAATGTGTGTAAAGAGGAAGGCGGGGGGTAAGTTGCAGTTCGGTATTTCCTACTAAAACCTATAAGAACCTGTTAGAATCTAAAGTTGTGTCATTTTTTTTTGACAATACTTTGAGAAAGTGCTATAATAAATGTATCACGTGGCGAGGGCTTGCTACCTGCCTGCAAGGGCAGCCCCCTCGCCGACCGACTGTAGCAAGCGGTAAAAACGTGATACGTGAGAATCCATGCCTTTACGAACACAGCAAATAGAACTGAATCCGAATAACAAGCAATCTACGTGTATGTCTCAACATTGTGGCTATGCCCGTGTTGCCTTCAACTTTGGTTTGTCGTCGTTCAAAGTCGGTTTAGACCAAGACGAATGGCGAACCCATGTTGATATCAAGCGTGAGTTTAACGCCGTCAAATACGATAAGT
>JAGWBV010000148.1:0-470 GCA_021295715.1 Candidatus Poribacteria bacterium
CCAAGCGGTAACGCTGATAATGTCTGCCAACTTGATACGCTAATTATACCACATTTTTTATCGACTGTCATTTTTTTTCATGGCTCACGCCTTTAGCGGTCTTATATCCCAAAGCTAAAGCGTTGGGCTTTACGACCGAATGCCCGTAAACCAGAGAAACAAGCAGACATTCTCCCCGCCCCGGGTAGGCGAGGTTTCTAACCTCGCCGGTGCAGAGTGTACAATTAATTCTAAAGTTTACCATAGTTGCTAACGGCGGGCATCAGATTTAATGCGTCCCCACGTCGTTGTGAGTTTTCCAGCGACTTCCACGGCAAACGCAATCCCTTCCATATCCGCCTGAATCTGTTCTTCCGTGATTGCGATGTTGAGAATGCGGAGTTCATCAAGTGTTCCATCAAGCCAGACGCTTTCAATTGCTTTCTTACCGATCCAGACGGAGGCTTCGTTTTCGTTGATGTCTCCTTTTC
>JAGWBV010000148.1:485-9234 GCA_021295715.1 Candidatus Poribacteria bacterium
CTGAGCCATCATAGACCATAGCAAGGTGATGCCATCTGTCCACCTCCATGGGTGTCGCGCCTTGTGCGACAGCGGCATCCCCCGGCGCGGTGTAGACGAATCCGCGGATTTTTCCGCCGGGTGTATCAAAGCCCCAACCGCTTTCGGGGACAGAGCCTTTCCGCGCAATCGGTGGATGCCCACCCGGGAATGAAGCAGGTTTGAACCACGCCTCAATTGTCAGTTCATCGCCGCCGGGGAAGAGACTTTCGTGATGCGGTACTTCAATAAGACTGCTCGCACCATCAAAGGTCAACGCGCCACCGAGCTTCCCATCCTTCGTCCATTCAGCATCAGTGATTTCCCCGTGATTCTCAAATTCGGAGAGGTCTGTAGTTTCATCGGCGGTCTCTTCATCGAAAAGGTATAGCAACACGGTGTTTTCTTCAAGCGCAGCGAAACAACTCACTCCAAGACATAGTACAAGTGCAATGGCTGTTAGGATTTGATTCATCGGAAGTTCCTCCTATGTTTAACTGGATTAGTTATGAACAATAGTAGTGCGACCTTCAATCGTTCTCCTGCAAACCGAACTATAACTATCGCCGTTTAATCCTCCACCCTCTCAATAATCTCCCCGGTTTCCCGATCCCTAAAGATGCGTTTCATTCTGCCATCCGGCATCCGTTCACTCTTGAGAGGTGCATATCGCTCATCGGCATCCGACTGGAAGGTTTGCGCATCGGTGGTTTCGGTTGTGCCTCGCCAATCCTGAATTTCAACAGCTTCCCACTGCTTAGATTTCGCGGATTTATAGCAGGCATCAATGATAGCGTTCACGACGTAACCGTCATAGAAAGTTTCTAGGGGTTCTCGCCCTTCATCAATCGCGTTGAACATATCAAGGAACATGTCCCGATAACCGAGTTCCGCGACCTCATCGCCAACGGGGAAGAGCCAACCGGTGTCGCTCTCCGCTTTTTCAGCGACGTATCCGCCCTGCCCGACAGCCGTGAACATCTCATAACCTGTTCGGAGCCAGTGGTTAAGCCAGATAGTCCCTTCACTCCCGGAGACCTCATCGCGTAAATCCATACCACCGCGGAATGCCCAACCGACCTCAAACTGCCCCATTGCCCCGCTCTCAAATCGGATGAGTGCAATGCCGTGGTCCTCCGCATCAATCGGATGCACAAGTGTATCCGCCCAGCACATCACCTCAAGCGGTTTGTTGTTTTTCCCAACAAAATTTCGGATAATCTCAATGCAATGGCATCCCATATCAACAATGGCACCACCGCCTGCTTGCTCCAGATCCCAGAACCAATCACTGTGAGGACCGGGATGTGTCTCACGGGAACGCACCCACAGAATCTTACCGAGCGCACCGTTTTGAACAGATTCTAACGCTTTCAGAGTCTTTGGGGGATAAACGAGGTCCTCAAGATAACCCCCGAATACACCTGCGTTTTCAACGATGTCCAACATCGCCTTCGCTTCTTCAGCAGTGCGTCCAAGCGGTTTCGTGCAGAGGATACCTTTGCCGGCTTCTGCGGCGAGTTCAACCGCCTTCAGGTGCAAGTTGTTGGGTAACCCGATGACAACAGTATCCGTTTCAGGATGGTTGATGGCTTCTGCTAAATCGGTTGTTGCGTGAGGGATGTTCCACTCTTCAGCGAACGCTGTTGCGCGTTCTTCACGCCGTGAATAGACGCTGTGGACGCGGTCTGTGCCGCGTTGGTTATGGAGCGTCATCGTGTAGAACATTCCGATGAGCCCTGTGCCGAGCATCGTGACTTTATGGCTTCTCAGTTCTGACATATTATCGACAGGTGGGACTTGGTCGGAAGGCTTATAGTTGGAAGGATGGGAGACTGGAAGGAGGGATGCCCCAATCTTCCAATCTTCCCCGCCTTCCATCCCGGAGGCTTCCAGTCCAGTTTTTTGCTGATGGCTGACGGCTGACCGCCACTAACTATTCTGCTTTGTATCCTGCGATGACACCCCAATCGTTAACTGTCCAACAATTGTTCGGGTCGGTGGCATGAACCCCTTTGAGATTCGCGCTTCCGGGTATATTCGATACCGTCCATGTGTTACCGCCATCGGTAGTGTGCAAAACGGAATTGAAACCACCGACTGCCCAACCAACCATCGCATCAACAAAGATAATATCGTGAAGATCGTCGTAGGATTCGGTTTTTTGCTGATTCCACGTTGCACCGCCATCCGTGGTATGCAGAATTAAGCCCTCCTGCCCGGAAATCCAACCGGTATTTTCATCGAGGAAATGGATACCGAAGAGATTATTATCAAAGCCAGGATCACGTTTTTCCCACGTTTCACCGCCATCGGTAGTCTGCAAGAGCGTCCCGAATGAACCGATAATCCAACCCGTTGTGGGGGAAACAAACCAGATTCCTTCAAGGTTGTTTCGTGTCTCACCAACGCGTGCGCGCTCCGAGCTGCCTACCCAAGTTTCACCACCATCGGTTGTTTTGAGAATCGTATTCTCCGATCCGGCAATGAAACCAGTGGTTTCGCTAATCATTTGGATACCCATCAAATTGGCGCGAAGGCGTCCTGGTCTTCCATCACGTCCAGGGGTATCGCTCATTGCC
This sequence comes from Candidatus Poribacteria bacterium, assembly GCA_021295715.1. Taxonomy (NCBI): domain Bacteria; phylum Candidatus Poribacteria; species Candidatus Poribacteria bacterium. Next base: position 3,086 of record JAGWBV010000148.1, read on the forward strand.
GTTTTCCGTGCCCAGGTTTTGCCACCATCTTCGGTTTTCAGGATAGTGGCTCTGCCTCCGATAATATACCCAACGTTTTCATCTACGAAGTAGATATTGTAGAGAGGCGCGGGACCACCTCGACCAAAGCCTGGTGGGGGACCACCGCCCGCACCGGGAGGTCCGCCGGGTCTTTGTCCGGCTCCCGGGGGACGCATGTCTATTTCAATTTTCCCCCATGTTGTACCGCCATCAGTTGTCACCAACATTAAACCGCTGTCTCCAACGACCAAACCGTTCTGGTTATCCATGAAATAGACATCCTGTAACATGCCGTCAATGCCATCGCCGCGGATGATATCGTCTTCGCGTAGGACCGTCCACTCCGCCTCGGAAACTGTCGCGAAACAAAAAAGGATCGCAACTCCCAATAAAGCGATAATCGTTCTCATCATGATCATCTCCTTTTTAGTGGCTATCGGCTTTCGGTAAAGAGGTTTTCTTACCGATTGCTGACTGCTGACAGCCGACTGCTATTAACCCGACTGAAATGCGTCATAAATCTGTCGTGCTCTGCTTTCAACATTCCTTAAGTAAGTGTGACCTATTTGTTTGGTGTAAAGTTCGGTTAAGTCGCCACTTGCCTCACCGAAGGCTTTGGCGAACTTTCGACACTCCTCCTTATCACTACCGGAGGCGTAGGCTTTCGTTTTCGCATCTGTGCCGGACTTTCGGACTTCCAGACACTTATCACGAAACTTGAGATAGCTCCCATCGCCGACAAACCGGACATCTTCAAGCGTTGTGAAATCAAGGCTCGGAAGCGCATCTGAGAGGATAGCACGTGCTTGTTCCACATCTATTTTTCCGTCGCGGAGAGCAATAGCGATCCCGAGAAAAAATAGGTCGTTTTTATCGCGCTTTGCCTCGCCTTCACGCTTCGCTGCACGGAGTTTTTCAGGATTCGGTTCAGACTCGTTATAGTAGGTGATGTCCTCTCTCACGTCGCAGGTCGCGCTAATTTGGCTCTCCGCAAAAACAGCGGCGAGATAGTCAGAGAGGGTGATATTTGCCTGTTTACAATGTGCTGCGAGTGCGGTAACGAGAACCATGGATTCGCCTGCCGACTTTTCACGCATCGCAATCGCAGTGCGACCCCCTTGGCTCAGAATGAGTTCCTCAGGACCGGTAATCATCCCGCCGCTCTCTTCACCCGCGAAAATCAGTCGCGGTTGGACACCGAGTCCGATTGTCTCGCCGTAGACATCTTGAACAACAACCGGTGCGTCTGGCGTGTCAGCTAACTGCCGTTCAATCTTTTTCATGATTGCCGCAATCTCTTTAAAACCGACAGGCACGTTAATGACTTTAACATCGTTCGCCTCACCCCACTGATCCCAAGCGAGCGCAGAGGGGGTCGTCTTAATCATGAACCGCGGATGATCCTCCCAAAGACCGGAAGTTTTAAGTTGCTTGGCGTAGAAGTCCATCAACATGAGGAACGCTTGATTCGGCGTGTAAATCGTCAAGAGTCGGTCATCACCGAGATCGAGAAAATCAACGCCGAGGGTTTCCAATGTTTCTGCTCGTGCGGCTTCCTCTATCTCACAGACGATGAGTCGGTCGCCATCCGGGTCGGTCGCTTCGATAATGGTGCCGATAGGCTGCGATTTGAGTTTCGTTGCATAATCTGTGGATTTGACGACATCAAGGATACTAAAGTCGCAACCGAGATCGTAAAATTCAGTTTCACCCGTTTTCGGATTCCGATCGAGTTTTCCGATGTTGTGATAGAGCGGATCCGCCTCAACGTGCAGCCAGCGAACAGAGTTAGCGATTCCCAATCGTTCAAAAATGGCACGCATCGGACGATACATACATCCACCGACACAATCGACAACGATAGAGGGCTTCGTCGCTCGAATGAGCCTGAGATTCGCATCTGTGGCAACACCACTTTTGAGATAACCGACATAGAGTTGCACACCGTCATGGAGCTCGTCCAATCGTTCAAAATCGATATGCTCATCGGTAACGGCACTGAACTGAATAGGATAGCCTTCCGTTTCAGCGGTTTTGAGGATGTCTTCAATTTTGTTGACGAATCGCATGGATTCCTCAGGCAAATATTGGCTTCCCTGATTGTTGAGGTCTTTCGTAGCGTTCTTTGTGCTGACGGAATGGCTTGATGTGACATGTTCGCCACCGTCCAAATCAAGCATGAAAATCAAGAAGGATGCCATCCAGATGGGGAGTGTACCAAATGATTTCGGCACATACGTCCGAATCCCTTGTGCAGCTTGGATACGGGCAATGTATTCGACATATTTCTGCGAGTTGTAGCGCACCTCACAGCCTGCGAGCTTCTCAACCAATCTTCCATCTGCGGTTTCATTCGCGACGAGACTTTTACCAAGCGTTGCTAAAATAATCCCAATCTGGTTAATCGGGAAGCGGGTGTCCCATGGGTATAAAATATTTTGTGGACCGCGGACACCGGCGGTCGAGACCTGTGCCTCCTTCGCGTAGTTACGAAACCACTCCCAGAGGTTCAAACGCTCAATCAGTTCCTTATCAAGTTGGAACGTGAAGGCATTTGGTTCATCTTGCGGAAAAAGAGGGGATTTGATGGCATCCGGCGTGTTTTGTTCAACCACGGCGAAAAGCTGCTGTTCGGTGAGGTCCCTCTTATGGCGATAACTCTCGTCAACTGTGATAATCATTTTTTTAATTTACCTTGCGGAGAAGTAGCGGGGGTTAAGACTATTAGATCCGTTCCTGAAATCCGCCTGCGCCTGCTTCGCAGTGAGAATGCAGGCTATTGTTTTTGAATTTTCAAAGTATGAACATGTTATCACATTTCCGTATTTTTTTCAAATCTGAATTTTGGATGCCCGCAGATTCCGACCAGTAGAGAATGGGGTTTTATATGTGGTAGAACGGGGCTGGATTCGCATCAAGTCTGACCGCAAAAACATTGACATCCTCGTGGAATTGGTATATTCTTAACGTGAGTTCGATAAATGTTTTGAGAGGTTGTGGATTATCAACGCATCTTTGACTTCAGGAAGTTCGTGTAAGTTCAGCGATGGTTTTTCTCAAAATATGTGTAAGCAATCAAAGCAGACACTATTTGGAAAATGGTCGGCTTTATCATATTTCTTTCGCCTTTTTTAAGATTATGCACCTTTTCGACCCTAAAATTGCGTCTTTAACGGTCAAAGGGTTCTTTTCTTACGTCGAATTTACCTTATACTTAAAGTTGTAATAACGGATTTTATGTTCTTTTTCTGCTTCGGAGGATAATTTGATGAGAAATCCGTATGTATCGTTCCTTTTCGCATTAAGCTGCGCGGTGTTATACGCGAGCACTTGTCCTGTGTTCGCAAAAGCCCCCACAACAGCGAAAATAGCGTTCTCATCGTGGCGTCATAGGAATCTGGACATTTATCTCATGAATCCCGATGGCAGCGAGGAAGTCCGCCTTACCCACCATCTCGCAAGGGATGGGGGTCCGAAGTGGTCTCCGAGCGGCGACAGGATTATATTTAGCTCTGACCGAGACGGGGCTCCAGGAGACTGGGATCTGTATCTAATGGATGCCGATGGATCAAATGTGCAGCGAGTGTTCAAAAAGGAATCGGCGAGGACCAGTCCAACATGGTCGCCGGATGGCAAACAGATTGCTTATAGCCGCTGGGAGCAGGGAAAGTCCTTTATCTATATCGCATCAATAGACGGTAAAAAAGAAGAACGTATAGCACTTGGCAGTCAACCCGCGTGGTCGCCTGACGGGACAGAGATAGCCTTTATTGAAGTGTTAGACGTGCGGACGCGTAAACACAAGTTCTTTTTTCCGCCCAAGGAACCCGCGTGGGTTCGGCATCATGCTTGGTCTCCAGAGGGAGATAGACTGGCGTTTGCGTGGTATAATCGCATTGAACTTCGGCAAGAGGACTTTAAACTGGAGACTATCTATATTGTCAATCGCGATGGCACAGGGCTTCAACAAATTATTGAGGAAGGGAAGCGAGCCGTAGAGCCAGTATGGTCTCCACGAGGAGATGCGCTGCTTTATAGTCAACTGGATAAGAATGATATGCAGCAAATCTTCAAAGTTACGTTAGCAATCCCAGCTTCCCGAATTTTGCAAGGGACTGGTTCGATCCAGCCTTCGCATTGCCGGTGGCACCGCAACCCCAATTGGCAACAGAGATATGGGGACGATTAAAGCAATAGTCGTCTACACTCTTAAGTTTGCCTCGTGGAGGGGATACTGATGAAATATAAACGTTTTTTTCTATCTGCTGCCGTGATGGTTAGTTTACTAAGCGTAGGCGTTTCTGGGATATGTTCAAAAGTGCCTACCACAGCTAAAGTTGTATTTACTTCAGTGCGTGACGGCAATCGCGAAATTTATATGATGAATCCTGATGGGAGCGATCAGGTGAGGCTGACCAACCATCGTGCAGATGATACGTTCCCCGTCTGGTCTCCAACCGGGGAACGCGTTCTTTTCGCCTCTGACCGTGATCGGTTTACGCTCAGTCGAGACCTGTATCTCATGGATCCTGATGGCAAAAATGTGAGGCGGGTGTTCGGCAAGTCGGAAGACAGATCTGCAGCGACTTGGTCGCCAGATGGGAAACAAATTGCTTACAGAAGGCGAGAACTGAATGGAGCGTATATCTACATCGGTACAATAGATGGGAAAAAAGAAGAACGCATGGCAATCGGAGGGGGTAGCCCGGCTTGGTCACCTGATGGTACTGAGATAGCCTTCCTCTCTGGATTTGAGAATAAGCAGGTGCGAATCAATATACTTAACGTGCGCACCAAAAAACAGAAGGTGCTTTTTCCACGCGAGGCAAAACCTTCTTGGATAAATGGCGATTTAGTGTGGTCTTTAACAACGGATCGGTTGGCTTTTTCTTGGAATCCGGGAGCGGAAAAGAAAAATGTTGACATGGAAACGCTTTATACGCTAAATAGCGACGGTACAGGGCTTAAACGAATTACAAGCGATGCTGCCCCGAGGGAAACTTCGCCGGTCTGGTCTCCGCAAGGAGATGCCCTTCTGTATGACAAAGTCGATAAGCATAACCGCTTACAAATCTTCAAAATAGCGTTGGGCAGCGATGTTTCGGAACAACTCACAGATACTTTTATACCAAAAGTATTTGGAAAGTTCTTTCAAGCAAATAGTCCAGGGGATTGGTTCGATCCGGCGTTCGCATTGCCGGTTACCCCCAAACCACATTTATTAACGACAGTGTGGGGACAAGTCAAACAGGAATAGCACTTTGTAACTCTTATCGCTCCCGTTCCGAGACAAGCAGATCGAACGAATTGCTCTGCCATCCGCCTTCCATAACGATATTGTCCCTCGTTTCGCGCAAGCGATCAACCATACGTGCTTTCATACGGCGGAGTACGTGCTTGTAACCGAGATGGTTCGCCAAGTTATGGAGTTCGTGCGGGTCGCTCTTCATGTCATAGAGTTCGTCCTCGCTGTATGGGTTGTAGACGTATTTCCACGAATCCGTCCGTACCATCCTGACAGAGGCGAGCGTCGGCTCGTACCCATGAAATTCAGCGAACACATCATCGGGCCAATCCGCTACAGTTTCCCCTCTTAACAAAGGCATAATAGATCTTCCATCGATCTCATCAGGGACTGCTGCGCCACCGAGTTCCAAAAACGTCGGCATTAAGTCGACGAGGTTCACAAATTCATCACACGTCGTTCCAGGTGCTGTCGTACCTGGACACCGGATGACGAGTGGAATGTGGTGCGTCTCCTCGTACATGTGAAAACCTTTGTTGAAAAGCCGATGGCTACCGAGCATATCGCCGTGGTCGGTTGAGAAGATGACAACGGTATTTTCTGCTAAACCGTTCGCCTCAAGACAGTCAAGAACTCGCCGCACTTGGTCGTCAATGAAGGTGCAGAACCCCCAATAGGCAGCGATGGCTTTCTGCCAATCTGGCCACGTCAGATGGCTGGCATTCCACCGGAGCATCTCCTTCTGTTGGATGAGGGGTTTGTTGATGAACTGTTCATCGAAGTTGCCCCACCGTTCAGCGGTATCCGGATCGTACATCGTGTCGTAAGGAGCTGGCACAGCATACGGGAAGTGCGGTCCAAAGAAATTCGCGGCAATCATAAA
>JAGWBV010000149.1 GCA_021295715.1 Candidatus Poribacteria bacterium
CTCAGAGAATACAATGCTGATATAACCATTGATGAAGTCATAAACATGTATCATTAATTCTAAAGTTTACTATAAATACATATACTGGTGATTGGCGTGTTCCTGCGAAGCAGTATCGGGATTGGATGGAGCGTACATTCAAACCTTGGCGATTGGATAGAATGCCGTCATGGGTTGAAGATATAGGCTTAGTTGTTACCTGTGGTTTGGATACGAAAATGTTGGACAAGTTGGCAGAACAGGTAGATCCAACAAAAACTTTGCTATATGTGGTGCATTGGCGAAAAGATGATTACGATGCTAATTATCCGGACTATACAGCGAGGGAAGGTTTCGGAGATTTCGTTAATGTCGCGCATCGTCACGGGTTTCGAGTGATGCCTCACACAGATATTGTTGGAGTTTCATCGTATCATCCACTCTACGCGAAATTTGAAAAATTTCAAGTTCGAGACCCTTGGGATGGAAAACCTGTCGGCTGGCTGTGGAATGAAATAGATAATCCTCATCGCTTCGCATATATCAATCTCTCAAGTTCTGAATTCAGGAAACATTTCGTTCAGCAGTTAAGAGAAGTGTGGGAGAAATATCGAGTTGATGCATTCCATTTGGATATTAGCCACGTTGTGATCAACGATGCAAACGGATTGATTGAAGGTTTAAATGCTGGTCAAGGTAACGCGCTGATTCACGAGGAATTAGCATCTGCGATGCCCGGTGTTGTTTTCAGTGGTGAGCATCTTCACGAAGTCACCTTCTTCCGTGAAAGTTTCGCTCAGCGTGGGAAACTTCCATCAGAAGTAACACCGCACCCGATTAGTTCCTTTCTATTTTCTCCTTATACATTGCCCTATGGTCATTTAGGATTGCCCAATCCGGACAAGGAACCGCAACTTTACCAAGAGTTTTTGGGATCGTATGAGAGTTGGGGCGTTTTGCCGACGCTTCGACTCTGGTCGGTAGAAGAGCTAGATCCTGAACATATTGAAGCCCAACGAATTCTAACAGTCGCCCAAAATTGGCAGGAGCTTGGTTTAAAACCAGATTTTCAGACGCACTGGGCTACGGAAACGCTGTTTCGGTATGTAGGCAAAAATGGTGAAACTGTAACTTATGAGACCACTGGCGGGGGGACTACGCTTGTTTTGTCAGGAGAAGATGTCGGATATGAAAGAGTCTTTGGTGTAACACAGGTGAAAACTGACCGAAGCCTTCCAAACTGGCATGCCTACAACGAAATGAGAATACTTGGCTTGAATCCTGAGAAGTTTTATTTGTTGAGCGATGTGCCACGCGATTTTTCTCAAGTGCATATTAATTCCTTGCCAGAAGGCGTTTCTGTGACGGAATCTCGTGTGACGGAAAACGCTGCCCTGTTTAGATTCCAAAAAGCTGATGTTTCTTTGGAAATTGATTTATTGTCTCAGTTCCATCTTTTAAGAACAGGTATAATCTTCAATGGGGAGGATTTACCTCTGCAAAAAGGAGCGACTTTTCATTCTACTCAGGTATCGATTTCTGGAATCCGTAAATCCGCTATTGATTCACATCCTCCTCACCAAGACATCAGCGGCGATACATTCGGGGAATGGGAACTGTTGCTGCCAGATAGCCATAAGATCCGTTTGGAATTTGACATTGGATTGGCGGAAGGTTCTGAAAACTCCGATGGTGTAACGTTTGCTGTCTCTGTTCAAGGCAATGATATTTTTCGTCGGCATTATGCCGAACAGAGATGGGACCATATCAGCTTAGATTTGACTCCCTATCGCGGACAACATCTAAAACTTCGTTTCATAACGAATCCGGGTCATAACGAAAATAACTCATGGGATTGGGCAAGGTGGGGTGAACCTAAAATTATCTCTGAACCACCGGACACACTTACAAATATAGGTTTCTTCTTACCCAATGATCCAATAAGAAAATTCCCCGAAACGGTAAAGAATCAAGGAAATGAACTATATTCACTTGAAACCAAACTGCCTGCACAAATTCTCTTCCACTTCGCACACGCTCAACAAGTGGTCTCGTCCTTTAATCTAAGAGATGCCGATTTTATTGTTGGTCTCCAGTTTGATAATGTCTTTCGACTTGGGAATGTTCACGGCTCAGGTGAACGAAGCCATGGCACCGTAAATGGTGTGAAAAAGGATACCATTGCTGCTCATCCCCCAGATGATGGTCAAACTATTCTTCAATTCTTACTCTCTCTTCCTCAAGCAGAAGACGTGATGTTCTCTTTTTCAATGGGGTTCTTGGATGAGGAGATCCATGGCGATGGTGTTTCTTTTCAGGTGCTTTTGAACGGATATAACCGATTTAAACACACCACAAACACTCCTGGATGGACAGACGCACAAATCTCGCTTTCTGAATTTGCTGGTAAAACTGTATTACTAGAACTGGTGACTGACCCTCGTGAAAATAATAGCTGGGACTGGGCGCATTGGGCAGATCTGCTGATTACCGCTGATGGCGTTGAACCTAGTGGTGATGTCAATGCGGACGGAACTGTCAATATCCTTGATATGGTGATTATCGGACAGAATCTTGGGCAAAAGCCGCTGCCTAATTCGAGAGCGGATGTCAACAAAGACGGACAGGTAAATGTACTGGATCTCGTCCTTGTTGCCGAAGACTTTGGCGAAAAAGTAGCTGCCGCTCCAGTCGAAATAGAAATTGCTAAGACTATATCGTTTTCCTCCGAGGAACTTATTGCAGTTCAGCGTTCCTTGCGAACGTTAGAGGCAGTACCAGAAAAATCGAGTCATGTTAAAATAGTGATTCAATTTTTACGCACGTGGCTCGCGAGCGCAAACCAAAGTTTCAGAAAAACGAAACTTCTCCCAAACTATCCAAACCCTTTCAACCCGGAAACTTGGATACCTTATCAGTTGGCAAGACCTGCGGAGGTATCACTACACATCTATACCGTAGACGGTAGATTGATTCGGACTTTAGCGTTGGGGCATCAGCTAGAGGGGATCTACCAGAGCAAAGACCGAGCAGTGTTTTGGGACGGTAGAAATGAGGTAGGTGAACCCGTAGCGAGTGGGGCGTATTTCTATACATTCACCGCTGGCGATTTCACTGCTACGAGGAAGATGCTCATTTTGAAATAGTTAATAATAAAATCTTATCCTTCAGGTGGCGGAATGGATATCCCTATACACTATCCTGCCGTAAAGGTGTATAATTCCGATAAAAGCATTGACAGGCAGAGAAGCCGAAGGATACGTTTTCTCCAAATCGTTACTTTCAACTATGATTGTAGGTCGATTCATTTTCCGACTACATCCATATTTCCTCGCCACAACCCTTGCATCTCCTTACATGTTTCCAAAAGCACTTCTAACGTTCCTTCCGCTTCTATTTTTCCATCCTTGAGGACGACAATATTATCGGCGTGTTGTAAGGCAATAGGGCGATGTGATACTACAAGGTACGTGCTTGTGAGTAAACTATTTGCAGTTGTCTCGCGTTGTTCAAATACTCGGCTCCATAACTTTTGCTCTGTTTCCACATCAAGTGCACTGGAAAGATCATCAAACACCAATAGTTCAGGCTCACGCACCAACATCCGCGCCGCTGCTGTTCGTTGTCGTTGTCCACCGGAGAGTCTAACACCTCTGGGACCAATCACCGTATCCAGTCCACTTTTAAATGTTTTCAGATCGTCCTCCATGACTGCTGCCCAGATCGCTGCAGGAAGATCGACGTTATCTTCTGGTAGTCCCAGCAGGATATTCTCTCGAAGGGCATCGCTGAAAAGTCGTGGGACTTGAGGCGTGTATGCACAGCGTGGTGGCACGAGGAACGATGTCGCATCCATGATGGGTTTACCATTCCAGTAAACAGTTCCGGTGTATCGAGGTAGATGCCCTAATAGGACCTCCAAAAGCGTCGTTTTACCCGAACCGACGCGTCCGGTGATGACAGTAACGGTACCGGCATCCAAGCTGAGGTTGATATTTTCAATCCCGCGTCCCGTATCCCGGTAGCGATAGGTTAACTCTTCGACTTCAAGGCGGCTTAGATGATGACTTCTGTTTTTGACGATGAAGGGAACGCTCGGAAAAGGACCGCGTAGGTATACCGGTCCAAGCCTGAGTAGTTTCTCTTGTTTACCATCGGCTGTCAGTTCAGAGAGCCGTTTCAGAGAAACATCAGCCTGCTTGAATGCTGCTAATAAACGCCCAAGCCAATTGGCAAACCCCAATACCGAAACCTGCCCGAGCGCGATGTAATTAACGAACAGTGCGAAATCACCTACGGTAAAAACACCGCCTCTCATCATCTCGCCAGCCAATATCAAAATCACGCCCATCGCAAGGTTGATTGTTGTTGAATTCATCGAAGCCAACAATTGGTTGAAAAGGTTCTCTTTGATAACAGCCTTGCGTCTTGTTTCGCTGAGACCATCAAAATGATGAACGGCATTCGACTCGGTGGTTGCCACCTTGATCACCTGTGCTGCCCCGAAAAGTTCGCCGAGAAAGCCAGAGACACGACCTGTGGCTTCTCGGTTTACACGTCGATAAGTTTGAATGCGCTGACCCAACCCGTTTGTCAGGGCTACAATTGCTATCATCGGTAGAAAGGCGACAACCAACGCAATAAGAGCAGATAGCGCGTGCCCGCTCAATTCAATAACGATTGTGATCGGGGCAACCGCCCCTTGGGTATCATCATCAAAGCGGTTGATGATCTCGCCGGGGTTTTGGACAGAATGAATATCTGCGTCTTGCAGGAGGGATTTGAACAAGTTCCTGCGAATCAGTGTTTGAAGTTTTCCTTCAAAGTAGGCATAGGTTGCAGCATAGCTCTGCTCAAACATTTGGATAGTCAACCGCGTGCCTAAGAAAAGGATCACCAAGGTCCAGAGATCAAAAGCGACCGGTGTTTCACCTGTCAAGGCGTTAAAGAACTCGCGTATGATTAACCCAATGAGAAGCGGTAGACCATAATAAGCCAAGGAAAAAATGAAACTAAGACCATACAACATCGGGCTAAAACGTATCAGCCGCCAGAAATAGTGTCGTTTCTTTTCTGTGTTGAGAGGTAGTGTCTTCATGCCAGAAACTCCTCTAACCCTGTTCGTAAGAGACCGAAAAGGATGGAATTGCGGTTCGCTACTAAATTTTCATATTCCCCATATTCTCTGATTCGACCTTCTTCGAGAATCATTATTTCGTCTGCCCGCTGCACAGTCGAAAGGCGATGTGCGATTATAATCGCAGTCCGATTTCTCAGAAGTGTGTCTATTGCTCGCTCAAGGTGTCTTTCAGTCGCAGGATCGAGACGGGAGGAGGCTTCGTCCAAGATTATCAATCCGGGATCTCTGAGAAAAACTCGCGTAAACGCCAACAGCTGCGCTTCGCCAGCAGAAAGCCCACCGCCACCTGAAGGAAGTTCCGTATCAAGTCCGTCAGGCAGCGTATCGTACCAATCACGCAATCCCAGGGCCCGGAGTCCCGCAAGGACTCGATCGTCTTCAATTGTTCGATCAAACAAGGTTAAGTTATCTCGAACAGATGCCTGAAAGAGTTGTACTTCTTGTGTGACGATGCCGATGTGCCGTCGCAGGTCAGACAGTTGTAGGTTCCTTATGTCTGTATCGCCTAAGTAAATCATGCCATCACTGGTATCGTAGAGACGAAATAGAAGACGAGAAAGCGTGGTTTTCCCGCTTCCGGTGCGTCCGAGCAGACCGAGCACTTTACCAGGCCTGAGATGGAATGACAGGTGCTTGAGAATGGGTTGCTCCGGCTGGTAAGAAAAGGAAATATCTTCGCACTCAACTGACAATGCACCCGAAGGCAGAACCGCTCCTGGACCGTCTTGGATTTTGGGTTTGGTTAGCATAAGTTCCCGAACACGCCTGATGCTAACCTTAACCATTTGGAAGTCCTCTATCTGGCGTTGAATCCTGTTCAGGGGTGCATGCAGCATCTGGAGATAATGGAGAACGAGATAGACTGTCCCGATAGTAATAGCATCGGCTTGGAATAGGTACGCACTAAGCCCCATCACAGTCGCGAAACCGACAGCGAATACAATGTTCGATATAGTCCACCCGACATCGGTGATAACGTCGGCTTTGAACTTTGATAGGACTGCTCGTCTCGTGACCTCATGAAAACGACGCATCACATAAGCGATTGCGCCATTCGCCCGAATGTCTCGGAGTCCAGAAAGACGTTCCTCAAGAAAACTCGACAGATCGGCACTCGTCTGTCTCTCAACGTCCCAGTAAGGCTCAGCGATGAGCTGAGAACGAATATGAACCATCAAATAGACCGTCACAAGGACGCCGAGGATCGCACTCAGTCGCCAGTCTTCGTAAAAGAGGACAATCAATGTGCCGACTGACAACAGAATGCCGCCTAATATTTCCATCACAAATTGCGAGAAAAAGTTGGCAAGTCTATCCACATCGCCGTCAACGCGTTCAATCAATTCGCCGGGTGTGTGGGTGCTATGGAAGGAAATATCCAATCCCAAGATATGAAGGGTCAAATTGCTGACGTATACTGAAATGGCTGATACAACTTGATGAACCAATCCCACACCAATGAACAGCAGACCCGCTTGAATCAATTTCTGTAGTGCCTCGGTGGATCTCGCAGTATCAATGAAATGACGCACAATTAGCGGGTTGATGAGTTGTAAGCCGATACTGCCAAACAAGAGCAGTACCATCAGCAAAACCCTTGGCCACTGTGGTTTGAGGTAGTCAATAAGCAAACCCCAATATCGACTGTGTCGTATTTTCATATACTATATCTAATGAAGCCGTAACCTGTCCTAAAGGATAAATTTCTTTCAACTCAATTCGAGCGAAATTACGAAGACAGAGCAATAATGTTTGCGCGAACGAAGGTTGGTTTTATTTAACGGAATTACATTTAATTATTCCATTCCAATGTGCTATTTTTAAGCAACTAATGACACACTCTTTTGGATGCACTTTTGGAACTTTTTAAACGATCATGGAAGTTAATCGTGGAAACGCGGTTGTAAAGTTTCCCAGTGTCCTAAGTTGTGCTTTACTTCAGTCATTCTCTAACTTCCTTTTATACCATAAACAGAATTCAAATTCGGTGTATAGATACTATTATGCCAATCTTCACATAAACCCACGTAACTCGCAACCTTTCCAATAATTTGAAACGCATCTGCAAAAGCATCGTTTGTCTACATGTCAATACGTCAGCATGTCGGATCGTCAACACGTCGGAATGTTAGACTGTCGGTTCGTCGGCATGCTAACAAACTAACATGTCGTCCCGGCTGACACGTCGGAATGTCTATATGCTGACACGTCTACACGGAGGACAACGATGAAAACGATCGCTATCTTGTCTCGCAAGGGTGGGACTGGCAAGACGATGCTTGCCACACATCTGTCAGTCGAAGCAGAACGCAACGGACACACCACTGCCTTGATTGACCTTGACCCACAAGCCTCTACAGCGAAATGGGGAGACCAACGCGAGGACGATACACCCGCCGTCATTGAGGCACCCGCATCACGGCTGGATCACTGGTTAGATTTTGTAGAGGAGAACGGCGCAACACTCGCTGTTATCGACACTCTGAAAATCGTAAAAAAATCGTCCTTTGTGGTTATCCCTTGTGGCACATCAAAAGCCGATTTGGAGGCGAATGAGGGTATCATGGATGTCGTCACAACTGTGAATGTTCCCGGTAGGATTGTTCTGAACCATGTCGCTGCAAACTCCGATCTCGATTTAGAAGCACGCAAAGCCACAAAGCATTATGATGTCGTCTGCGCACCTTGCCAGATCGGGCGGCGTGTCGGGTTTATCCATGCCTATAACAGCGGTTCAGTCGTTCAAGAACTCGAACCTCAGTCCAAATCAGCGCGTGAGATCCGTGCACTTTATCGCTATATTACCAAGCAAATGGAGGTCTAACATGGCAGAGAAACGGAAATTATCAGACGTTATCAATGAAAAAAAGGAAAAAGAGAAAGCAGATACGAAAACAAACATAGCGGCTCCGGAACGGAGACAGGGTGAGAATGGATCGTCATCGCGCCGGGGTAAAAAGCAGATTGGCGGACACTTTGATCCTGAAGTTAGTCGGCAACTCAAGATCGCTGCTGCCAAAGAGGACAAAACTATTGATATTTTGAAAGAAGAGGGATTCCCCCGATCGCTTAATATGGAAGTGGACCAGAAGATGCCTCAAAACGGCGTTATAGGACATTCTCGAAAGTTTTTTCAAGAACAGTGATAATTTCAGAAATCCACTGGAAAATCTTAGATAAAGCAAACCGTCAGCTGGCATTGCGTTTTGAAAAACTACAGAAAGCGCGTGCGAGTCGCGATCCGCACGGCATTCAGCGTGCCGAGATGGACTATTTTCAGGCACTACAATATCTTTATGCCGCAGTGGAGACCGCTGTCTACACCCGTAAAGAAACAAAAAAGTGATGAGACGAATCGCTTGATAACAACAAAATACAGCTTTCGTTAAATTCAGCTAGTCTCGTATTTGAGAAGAA
>JAGWBV010000150.1 GCA_021295715.1 Candidatus Poribacteria bacterium
AAAAATGCGACTAACACCGAGTCAACAACAAGCCCTTAACACAGACAAACACATCTGCGTAACCGCCGGTGCCGGATCCGGGAAAACGACGGTATTGGTCGAGCGGTATCTCAAAATTTTGCGTGAAGGTAACGCCGATCCGCAAGAGATTGTCGCCATCACTTTCACTGACAAAGCCGCCGCCGAGATGAAGGAGCGAATTATTGAAGAACTATCACTTCAAGAAGAACGTGATGGTTCAGAACAAGAGAATTCGCTACAAGGTTTCCGCGAAAAAATGAGCACGGCACACATCTCAACGATCCACGCATTCTGCTCACGTATCCTGCGAGAATTCCCATTCCAAGCGGGGGTCCCAGCCAACTTCAGTATCCTACAAGGCATTGATCAGAAACTCTTACTACAAGAAACCTTGAAAGAGACCCTCAAGGACATCGCTACAAACGAAGAAGATAAACATCGCGACGAACTTACACGCTTGCTACAACGCTACGGGGGACAGCAGAAACTGGTGGATCTCCTCTCCACTATGATAAATCAACGTGATACTCTCGAACACCTCATGCAGGAAATTTATAAGAATCCAAACGATAGAGAGATACGTGGGGTCCTACAAGAGCGGGTTCACGAAAGAAAACAGCAGATCCGCGAAAGACTCATTTCAACAATTGACATCCCTGAATTCATCCGATGCTTAAATACTGTTTTACAGGTCGCGAGTGGCAAAAATGCAGAGGCAGTCAAAGACTTAACACAAGAGTTAAAAACATTACATGGACAACACTTAGACCTGACTGGCGCGTTGAACTTACTTACAGATACTGCATATCTAATCACAACCGCTCGCAATGACATTGCAAAAAGAGATTTTTTGGGGAACCGTGTTACAACAACAGGTATTGAGGCTGAAACCAATTTTCTTGCATCGACTGCGAAAAAAATCAAAGCCGCACCTCCCATCGAAAACAACAAAAACACAGCAGATGAAAACGAAACCGACGATGACTTCCTACTTAGCACTATCCACGACCTACTCACACTATACATCCAAATTTCAAGGGCGTACAGAACTGCTAAACTCTCTCAAGGTAAACTCGATTTCGCTGACCTGCAGCTGAAAACCCGAGACCTCCTTCGCAATAACAAAGAAATTCGACAAAAACTGGTATCCCGACACAAGTACTACATGGTAGACGAATACCAAGATACCAATGAACTACAGTACGAACTGGTGATGCTCCTCACAAACGAACTCAAAGCAGCGAATCTCTTTATCGTCGGTGATCCAAAACAGAGCATTTACGCATTCCGTGGCGCAGATGTCCGCGTATTTACAAAGACAAAGGAAAAAATCACCGATAATGGAGGAGATGATATCCGTCTCACAGAGAATTTTCGATCCTTGCGTGATACCGTCGGTTTCGTTAATTACTTTTTCAATGACTTGATGGGGGATGGAAAAGAGACGGAATTTGAAGTGGCGTATGAAGCCCTTACACAAGCGCGACCCATCAAATCAAATGGGACAGTCGAAATTCTGCTTGGAAAACAGGGCGATGATTTAGCAGATGAATACTCGCTCATCGCACACCACATCAAAAGCATGAAGGCAAACGCAGAAACCATCTATAAGCGCGGTAAGGATGGACAGGAAGCGGAATATCCGATTGCGTATGGTGACATTGCGATCCTCATTCAGACCCGAACACATCTCCCCAACATTGAAAATGCCTTACTTGAAGCGGACATCCCTTATCTCACCACTGGTGGTGTCGGTTTTTACCAACGACAGGAAATCTACGACCTCTGGAATTATCTCAACTTCCTTAACAATCCAACAGAAAACCAAACATCCCTTGCTGCCGTCCTCCGGGGTCCCGCTTTCGGTATCTCCGACACCGAACTCTACGAAATTTCACTCCGAAAAGAAAAAAAATTCTGGGATCAAGTGCAGAACTACCAAGATCCGTCTCATCATCTCCGCACGGCGATATCCACTTTAAAAAGGCATCTGCCATTCGCGCGCCGAATGCCTGTAAACCAACTCATTGTAACCATCGTTAATGAAACAGGAATGATTGGGACACTGAAAACCGGGAAGCAGGGACAACAACGCTGGGTAAACTATCAAAAACTCTTAGAACACGCCAGAAACTTTGACGGCGATGAAGCCAAGCAAATTCTCCCAGGCTTTATCGAATTTTTGGATATTCTCATTGAGGAAGAGCGACGGGAGGGACAGGCACCAATTGAGGCAAATAGTGGCGCAGTGCAAATTATGACGATCCATGCCTCCAAAGGAAAGCAGTTTCCAGTCGTCATCCTCCCAAGGCTTGATCGGAAAGGGCAAACAGACAGAGAGCCTTTTATTGATGAAGTGTTCGGTATCGGTTTTAGTCCTCTTAATCCCGATAAAGATTACAGCAAAACTGAACCAAACATTGTTACACATATGAAAAACCGAGCAAACGAGAAAGAAATCGCCGAAAAGAAACGATTGTTTTATGTCGGCACAACACGTGCTTGCGATCGGCTCATCTTATCAGGCACACTCCCCGCAATAAATGTGCTCGGTTGGCTCTACGAATACCTCAATATTGATGAAGAGGATCGCTTACTGGAACTGCCCGTCTCCTTGGAAGTGTTCACAGGAAACAGCAAAAATTTTGAATCCTTCCAACTCCAAATCCCGATCCATCAGTCCCTCACAGAGACTGCATCCGCAGATGAAATTTCCGACGAAGCAATACCTGTTGATTTCCCTGAGCTTCCACGAAAACTCGAACCAACCGGTACTTCCGCAGCTTTCTCTGTTCCTGAACTCGCGAATTATGCGCGGTGTCCGCTACGGTATCAGTTACAAGACGTTCTACAAATCCCAACGAACGGGCACGAAACACCGGATTCGGATGAAGACGAGAGGGATGCAGCACTCCGCTACATACTCTCACGAATCAGACGGCAATCAGACATAGAAAACCTTGACACCACAATTGACCAAGCACTTGAGAATTATCCTGAAATAACGACGCAATCAAAAGCGACACTTCGTAAACACGCCCATAATTTCATCAACTCCGAACTCGGTGAAACGGCATTCTCTGCATCCACAGTTCAGGTTAATCAAAATATTCACGCAGACATCAATGGACATATCCTTGATGGTAGATTCGATAGACTCTTTAAAGATGAAATAGGAAACTATCAGGTAATCAATTATAAGACTGACGGGATACAGAGTTTCGAGGCATCCCGCCCAGAAATGGAACTTTACAGCCTACTCATACATAAGCTACATCCAAATCAATTGACCGTGACAATTCATCTCTTCTTTACCGAACACGGTCGATGGGAACAGATGCACTTCAGCACAGCACAATTGCAGGAAACTCAGGAACAGTGGCAGGAAAAAATTTTGGCACTGCAGCGCGGGGTCTATGAGAAAAATCTCGAACACTGCTGTTCCTGCCCTTATGCGGATTCAGATGGACAATGTATAATCACGGAGGAGAAAAAATGAAAAAATTAACACCTATACTCGCAATCATTACAATCATCTGTTTTTCAGTCCAGGCATGGCACCCCGCCTTTGCGGGGACCTGGCGCGACGACTTTGAAGACAAAGACACTCGTGAATGGAAAATCTTTAACATCGACCGACAGGTTGAGAAATGGTGGGTTAGCAACGGCGAAGCCGTCGGCGAAATCTTCCTGCCCGGTTTCATGAGTCTCTGGATCACAGGTGAACTCACATGGAAGAACTATTCCCTTTCCTGTCGCGCAAAATTAGTGGAAGATAAGAACGAACCACCAAGTATCGGGCTGACACTTCATGACAGAGGTGAGGAAGATACCCGTTACCTCTTTTTTATAGACTATGTTTTCGGCACTGCTCGAATTGTCAAAGCACTTCGAGATAGCTGGTTTCCCGTCATCTTTCCATTTGATGCCGAAATCGATACGTGGTATGAACTCACTGCCACTGTTCATGAAGACGGCACACTCGAATTTCAAGTCGACGACGAGGTCTTCACCGTTATTGACGATGACCCCTTAAAAGGTGGACAAGCCGGGCTGGTTGTCGCAGACGGGCAAGCTCACTTTGATGACGTCGAAATCACAGGTCCGAATATCAACAACGGTGGTCCAGGGAAAGCGCGTCCTGTCGAGCCGCAAACTAAACTCGCAACCACATGGGGACAACTCAAAAAAGGTTTTTAATTATACCTTGCGGATAAATGGCGCGGTTCGTGATTTGACGGTTTCCGTGTTCGAGCCGCCCTCCATTTCATTACGGGCTTGCGGTTCGATTCTAAAAAGAATATCCAGAATACTCAAAAACCTGCCTGTAATGGAATGGAAGGCAGTCCAAGAACTCAATAAATTAAAAAAATGGAAAAGAACACAATAGGGATCGGCATTATCGGCATGGGATGGATGGGTATGACGCACGCCCGCGCATACCAACAAATCTGCGACCGGTTCCATGACAGTCCTCTTCAGCCTAAGCTCATCATTTGTGCAGATGATGTTGTCGAACGCACAACCGAGGC
>JAGWBV010000151.1 GCA_021295715.1 Candidatus Poribacteria bacterium
GAATCGGAAGCCGAAGTTGTTGGTGCCGTTTCACTTTACAAAAGAGAAAACATCGCTGGACTACGTAACAAATCTAAATCGCTACCAACTTTTGATACACTTGGCAAAGGCTGCAGAATTAGAGACACTCACCTTTTCCGAAGCAGGGAAAACAGACTTAAAGCCGGAGGACCTCCAAGGTTTGGGGGAGATTCAGATTCGGAATATAGCGGTGGAGGAGAGTGATGCCTTCAGTCCACCCTGGTATGCGATGGATGGGTATGACGGTATGTTACTCCTCTCCCAATTCATGACGGATGACCTGTTATACTATCAGGTTCCGAATGTGCCGATCGTTCACTGTATAGATGATATTCCGAAATTTCAAGGTTCAACACTTGAAACACTTCTGAATATTTGTGCTTTCCAAAATGTAGGTGATACATTGGTTGTCAAAGCCTCATGGATAAGGGAGTGGCTTATGGAACGCGGTTTTTCCGGAGAGAATATCCATGTCGTTCCGAACGGTATCAACGTTGGTGAACCGATAGGCAAACCTTTGGCGAAACAACATACTGCTGCTCTCTTTGAAAAACCGATATTCGCACAACAACCCATCGTAGGACTGATTTCTGGATTTGAACCTAACTACGGGGCAAGGCTGATCTCCGCGTTCGCTCGTGCCAATCCACATCTTGCGATTTTTGTCTACGATCCGTTCTTAGCAGAATATTACACAAATCCACCAAGCAACGTGGTAATATTTAGTGTAGATGATAATGAAACGCATTCGATATTACCCATTTTCTTTCAGACACTCGATCTCGTTTGTTTTCCTGCGATTCCGGGAACACCGCTTTCGTTGGTTTTAGAGGCAATGGCGTATGGGACTCCTTGTGTCGCTATGACGACATACGGACTTCCACCAGAGGTTGCGGGTGCCGGTGCTGTTGTGAAACCGGAGCGGCGGGGTTTTGGTGATTTCTGCGTTCCGATGTCCGAGTTGTCGCAAACGATAGATCAGTTGCTGAAACCCTCCCAGCAACGCATTGAGTGTGAAAACGCCGCGAAAAATTTGGTTCAGAAATTCACTTGGGAACAAGTAGCACAAGAAATTATTGAATCTATTGAAGAGGGGTATCGGCGAAGCGTGAATGCCTTTAGAAGAGGAATAAATTTGTCCCCTTCGGTTTTCTGCCATCGGTATAACCCAAGGGCTGGAACCACCGAGTCCAGCGCGTATCGAGTGGGGACTCATAGATATAGCTGCCTTAAAACCGCTTTGATAGAAATGTTAGCGGAACAGCACACACCTGCTGAAGTCGAGGCAGTTTTCAAGCATTTCCAAGGAAAAGGCTTTATTTCCGTAGCGAATGAATTCGTCTTGGAAATGGGTCTCCCAACCAACGTTGGGGGGTCAATCTTGCCGGAATAGAAGCACCGGCAGAAAGGAGAAAAACCCAAATGAAAAAGAATCTGCGCGGTAAAATCCGCGAATTCGTCCAGTCTGAGGAAGGCAAAGTGGGAGTCAAATCCCCACTGACGCTCGGTGCGGCGGTTGGGAGTGTTCTGCTCGCACAGGCTATCGTTGGAACACCACGGGCAGAAGCATGGATGTGCAACTTTAACCATGAGTGTGAAAGTGGGAACTGCAGTCAGGGCACTTGTATGCCCTAAAGCGATTTTCTTGCTTACAGAGGGTATGGCGGCTTTTGTCGCCTCCCTCTATAGGTGAGCAGGCACGTTCCTTCTGAGGAGACGGAAGTGTCTGCTACCTCACTGTAGGAGGAATGTATTGTGAAATTTACAGCAATATCTGTTCTTTTTACCCTGATCCTCGTGTGTTCAAGCACTTATCGCATCTGGGCACAAGCACCCGAAACCCCAAAAATCGTGTTTAGCTCCACTCGTGAGGGCAATCGGGACATCTACTTGATGAACCCCGATGGGACGCAGCAGGTAAAAATAACCAACCACCGCGCTATCGATACCCTGGGGGTCTGGTCCCCAACAGGCGAACAGATTCTTTTTACATCAGACCGGAACAAGCAAAAGTTACATTGGGATATCTATCTAATGGATGCCGATGGTAGCAATGTGCGAGCCGTATTTGCCAAGTCAGCCGATAGAGCTCAACCCATGTGGTCCCCTGACGGGACACAGATTGCTTATAGACGGCGAGAGCCGAGCGGGAGTTTTATTTATATCGCTACGATTGATGGTAAACACGAGGAAAAAGTGGCAATTGGAAGTTGCCCAACTTGGTCCCCGGATGGCACGGAGATTGCCTTTGTCAGTGGTCAGCCCGATCGGAGCCACATCAGTATACTTAACTTGGGCACGCGAAAACAAAAAGTAATCTTTCCACCGAAGGCGCCCCCTTCGTGGATATCAGGACGTGTAGTTTGGTCGCCAAAGGGTGATAAACTCGCTTTTTCGTGGCTCCATCGGGTGCCGCTGGCGGATTTTGCTGACACACAAACCATCTACATCATCAATCGCGATGGAACCGGTCTTGTGCAGCTTGTTGACGAAGCGGGGCCGCAGGCAGCCGACCCGGTTTGGTCGCCACAGGGGGATGCCCTGCTTTATATTCACGGAGACGACCAAGTTTTTAAAATTGGGATAGATGATAAGCAGGTAGAACAACTGACACATATTGGCGCAAATTATCTCGGAGATTGGTTCGATCCGGCGTATGCATTGCCGGTTGCACCACAACCTCAGTTACTGACCACAGTATGGGGACGACTGAAAAGGGAGTAGATTTTAGATTTAATCACCTTGAAAATATTTTAGCAGTCATGTTATTCAAAATGTTAGAACTGCTGAGGTTGTATGTGTTTTCAAGCATTTCCAAGGGGAGAGCTCTACTCCTGCTACGAAGCGATTCGCCTTGGAAATGGGTTTCCCACCTACGGTTGGGAAGCGAATCCCACCGGATCGAGATTTCCGGTAAAAAGAGAGGAGGTGAACAGAAATGAAAAAGAATCTGCGCGGTAAAATCCGCGAATTCGTCCAATCCGAGGAAGGCAAGGTCGGGATTAAATCCCCCCTGACGCTCGGTGTAGCCGCAGGAAGTATCTTGTTGGCACAAACCATTGTTGGTACTCCACGGGCAGAAGCATGGATGTGCCTGGTTGACGAACATTGTGCAGATGATGAGAAATGCAGTGTGATGACTTGTGTCCCACGGTGATTTTCTCGTTTACAGAGGGTGTGGCGGCTTTTGTCGCCTCCCTCTGTAGGTTAGCAGGTACGCTTCCTTCTGAAGAGACGGAAGTGGCTGCTACCTCACTGTAGGAGGAATGTATTGTGAAATTTACAGCAATGGGTGTTCTTTTTAGCCTGACCCTTGTATGTTCAAGCATTTGTCGTATCTGGGCACAAGCACCCGAAACCCCAAAAATCGCGTTTACCTCATCTCGTGATGGCAATCGGGACATCTACTTGATGAATCCCGATGGGACTCAGCAGGTAAAAATAACCAACCACCGCGCCCGTGATGGCATGTCTGCTTGGTCCCCGACAGGCGAACAGATTCTTTTTTCATCAGACCGGAACAAGCAAGAGTTACATTGGGATATCTATCTAATGGATGCCGATGGTAGCAATGTGCAAGCCGTATTTGCAAAGTCAGCAGATAGATCTCAACCCGCGTGGTCTCCTGATGGGAAACAGATTGCTTATACACGGCGAGAGCCCAGCGGAAATTTTATTTATATCAGTACAATTGATGGTAAACAAGAGGAAAAAGTAGCGATTGGAGGTTGTCCTACTTGGTCCCCGGATGGCACGGAGATTGCCTTTGTCAGTGGCGCGCCCGAACGGAGCCACATCAGTATACTGAACCTCGGCACGCGAAAACAAAAAGTTATCTTTCCGCCTAAGGCACCACCTTCGTGGATATCAGGACGTGTGGTTTGGTCTCCAAAGGGTGATAAACTTGCTTTTTCCTGGCTCCATCGGGTGCCGTTGCGGGATTTTGCCGACACACAAACTATCTACACCGTGAATCGCGATGGAACCGGCCTTGTGCAGCTTGTTGGCGAAGCAGGCCCGGACGCAAGCGACCCGGTTTGGTCACCACAAGGGGATGCCCTCCTCTATATTCACGAAGACCGCCAAATTTTTAAAATTGGGGTAGACGAGAAACAGGTAGAACAACTGACACATATTGGCGTAAATTATCTGGGAGATTGGTTTGATCCGGCGTATGCATTGCCGGTTTCACCACAACCCCAACTGCTAACAACAACATGGGGAAAACTGAAACGGGAGTAGGTTTTCAGGTATAGCCGACTTGGAACGCTTTGATACAAAAGTAGATGTTTACTCAATTGAATCAGTTTACAAGTTTTTCCAACAAGGAGCGGGCTTTTGTAAACAGGCACTTCTCGTTGGAGATGGGTTTCCCAACCGAAGTTGGGAAGCGAATCCCGCCGGAGTTAGATTTCCGGTAGAAAGAGAGGAGGTGAACTTGAATGAAAACAAATCTCCGCGGTAAAATCCGCGAATTCGTCCAATCCGAAGAAGGCAAAGTGGGGATAAAATCCCCATTGACCCTGCTCGCGCAGGCAATCATCGGAACACCAGATGCCGACGCAGGATTATGCCGGAAACCCGAACACTGCATGCCACCAAAGGCATGTCGTGGTCCCTTTATCGCTGGGGTGGGTACATGTTATTAATAATGTCAATATAGATTGTGGGTAGACCGTCATAATCTTGTTGACTTTCCAGCGTGTGGTGGTTTTACTACCACACACTCCCATATGCTGAGTTTATTAGATATCCTGAGAAATTTCGGAGGAATACAGATGAAACGCATATTCATCTCTTACATGCTTAGTGTGATACTACTATGTGCGAACGGCACTCCGCTTTTCGCAAAAGCACCGACGACCTCTAAAATTTTGTTCACCTCTGCACGCGACGGAAACAGAGAAATATACACCATGAACCCAGATGGCAGCGAACAGATGAGACTCACACAACATCCTGGAAATGATCTGCAAGCCGTCTGGTCACCTACAGGCGAAAAGATTCTTTTTATCTCCGATCGCGGGGGGGAGCGAGACCTTTACTTGATGGACCCAGATGGAAACAACGTTCGACGCTTCTTCAAGAGAAAAACGAAAATTTATAGAACCCATCCAACATGGTCGCCAGATGGCAAACACATCGCTTATGTGAACATGCAGTGGAATAGTCTTAATTCTGATATCCGCATTGCGCGCCTTGGGGAACAAGAGGATGAACATATTGCGGAAGGCTGGGATCCCGCATGGTCGCCCGATGGCACTGAAATTGCCTACTCTGTAGAACAGCCATTCGCGTCTCAACTGACATTTATCAACGTCCAGACACGAGCGCAGGCACAACCGCTACCCAAGAAAGCACTGATTTGGCAATACTATCCTTCTTGGTCGGCTGTGGGAGACAGACTTGCCTTTACTGGGAACAAGCATCCGCTACCCCCCATCTTGGATGCGGATCTGCACAACGCTTGGAAGGCAAAGCAGACGATCTACATCGTCAATCGCGACGGCACCGGTCTCCAGCAGCTCGTTAAAGAAGCAGGTCCCTATGCCCAGTATCCTGCGCTATCGCCAGATGGAGAAGACGTGCTTTATACACAGGAAATTAAGGGGCGGTTCCAAATCTTCAAAGTTAACGTGAATGACGGCATCCTGACACAACTGACGCATATTGTCGGTTTATCTCGTCGCCAAGCGAATGCTGGCGGAGACTGGTTTGACCCAGCGTATGCGTTGCCGGTTTCACCACAACCCCAGCTGCTCACGACAACATGGGGAGAACTAAAACGGAAGTAGGATCTATCGAGAACATAGTCTTTCTCTACCTTGCGGATAAATTATTGTGAACGTAATATCAACAAACTACGAGTCCGATAGAAAAAAGGTAATTGATGAATGAACTATCCTGAATTTGAAACCGCGTTTGAGGCACGCCTTCAAACACATATAGACGTATATCCACACGCCGTGGAATACCATCGTGCTCGTTTTGAACAGACCATCCAGTATCTATTTTCCTCCATCTTGGAGCAGACGGACTCCCTGATTCAACAACCGGAAACGAATTGGGCGCACACTGAAGAAATTGTCAGCGACATTCTCCATTGTGGCGAGATAACTGTTGAACAACTTTTCGCGCTTGAACTTCCTACTGAACTCACAGCAGATAGGGACTTTGAAACGGTAAAAACGAAACTTTATGAAACGAAGTATTACCCAATCAGCGAACACCTGAACTATATTGCGTTTCCGCCTGCTTTGGAGCGAAAAGCATTCATCAGTAAGCATTTGGATTGTTTCAAAGAGAAATCACATTTCTGTGATCTCGGCTTTGGTCCTGGGGTGTTGACCGCGTTTATTCTACAGCAGAATGCCTCATGGCAAGTCGATGGTGTTGACGTTAGTCAGCACTGCCTTCAGCATGCACAAAGACTCTTAAAGAAAAAAGAGGTAAGTGAAAGGAGTGAATTGTCAATCGGAGACGTTCGCAGTCTACACTATCCTGACGATACTTTCGATGGGGTTATCGCTGTTGAAGTACTTGAGCATATCCCTGATCCAGAAGCTGGCTTGTTAGAAGCAATGCGTGTGCTGAAACCGGGTGGATACCTCATCACAGCACTCCCAGTGCAGCTACCGTTGTTGATGCACCTCTACGATTTTGATTCTCCCGATGAGGTTTTAGCACTCTACGAAAAAGTTGGGCTCAAGATTATTGACTTTGAGACGAAGGAATTCCAACGTCAAGCGGGTTCCTTCGTCGATACATTCGCGTTAAGCGTAAAATTCTAAAGAAAGGCTCTTTTTGTTTATATTATGTCGCACTATGAATACTTTCTAATTTTTTTTGATTTAACTTATTTTATGAAACGTGCGATCATTATTTTAATTGTTTTGACGGTAGTCGTAACTTTACCACCTTTTTACCTACAATGGGCAGAATCTCAAAGACTGAACCAGATACAAGAAGTGAAACAACAGGCACGTCCTGTTTTCGGAGA
>JAGWBV010000152.1:0-10700 GCA_021295715.1 Candidatus Poribacteria bacterium
ACCGGAGCATAATGCGGGCAATTTTTTGCTCTATGTGATGACTGCCGATGGTGGAAGGTTGAGAAAACTGGCAGAGAACGCGTTATCGGGATGTACATGGTCTCCCAATGGCAAACAGGTTGCCTATGCTACTACGAGTTTTGGAAATAAAAAGAATATCCTTGTCATTGATATAGATGGGAATAACCTTCGCCAGCTGACGCGATTGGGCGAAGGCAGATGGGCAAGCGCTCCCGCATGGTCACCTGATGGACAATGGATCGCCTATGCTTTCAAAAGGATCGTCCGGGTACCGGGACCCGGTGAGATACTCCGCGTTGATGAAGTCTTTGGAGACAGTGCCATTCATCTCGTAAAGGCTGCAGGTGGACTCAGAGAACCCATTGAAGTAGCAAATGAGGTGTCACTGGATTTGTATCCAGCGTGGGTGCCGGAAGCATTCTTGCCCGTTTCACCGAGCACAGAAAAGCAAACAACGCTGTGGGGCAGGCTCAAGCAGCGTTGACGATATAGCAGAGGACGGCAGATTTAGAGTAGTGAGTGGCAGAGGCAGTGGCGAATGTAAAATCCGCGACAATCCGCGATTCAGACGATTACTAACCGGTAATCCATCAAAAAAGTGGATATTGCATGCCGAGTCATGCTATCATAGCGGGAACAAACATTCCCAATTGAGGTGATAAATTGAAATTCGGTGTATCCACTTATTCTTATTGGCATTTCAAACCTGAACGCGTGCCGATTGAGCACGTCATTGAGGAAGCCGCACGGCTCGAACTCGACGGCGTTGAAATCTTACATCAACAGATGGCATCGGAAGCGAATCCGTATCTCCAGAAACTGAAAAGGCTCGCTTTCATTCACGGACTTGATCTCTACGCACTCTCCATCCATCAAGGCTTCGTTTCGCCAGACGCGGCAACACGGCAAAAAAATATTAATCACACGATCCACTGCATCCGATTGGCACACGAACTCGGTATCCCCTCAATTCGCCTCAACTCAGGACGATGGGGCACTGTCCCCTCTTTCGATGAATTAATGAAAACCGAAGGGCAAGAACCGGCACTCCCCGGACACACAGAAAACGAGGCGTTTGAATGGGTAATTGCCGCCATCGAAAATTGTCTCCCGGATGCTGAAAAATATGGAGTCGTTCTCGGACTCGAAAACCATTGGGGACTGACATGCATGCCTGAAGGTGTCAATCGCATCGTCTCCGCCATCGACTCAGACTGGCTAAAGGTGACAATGGATTGTGGGAATTTCCTATCAGATCCATACCAAAAACTGGAACAGATTGCAGATGAAGCAGTACTTGTCCATGCCAAAACCTATTACGGTGGTGGCGAATGGTATACATTAGATTTGGATTATGCTAAGATTGGGAACATTCTAAAAGATGTCGGATTTCAGGGGTATATATCCATTGAATTTGAGGGGAAGGCGGATGCACACATCGGTGTCCCACAGAGCGTAGCAATGCTCCGCGCGCAGCTCCCTAAATAACATGAGTTCGATAAAGGGGAATTTTCAGTTTCTAACAAGCAGATATAATCCTGCAAATCCTTGAATCCTGTAAATCCTGATTCAGACAATTAACATCCCACATTACCGAATTTAAATTCTTAATCTTCGTACAGTTTGGGATCGCTTTTCCTTGGAGAATCTTCTCATGCACAGAAAAATCGTAGGACCAATTTTAGTTTTCGCATTGCTCGGAATAGTAGGATGGAATATGACAATGGCAGAGATAGGAGAAATGGCGGGCGCAACAAATGCTTCGGAAACATGGCGCGCTTTGCAACGCCTACAGACAACTGCCACTGTCCTACACACCGTCGCGCATCCTGACGACGAAAATGGTGCGTTGTTAACGTGGCTCAGCCGCGCACGCGGGGTCAGAACCGGATTATACTCAACGACACGTGGTGAGGGCGGTGCCAACCTCATCGGACCCGAATTATTCGACGCGCTGGGGATCGTCCGAACCGAGGAGCATCTCGCTGCTGTGCGCTACTACGGCATCGACCTCTTTTTCAGTAGTGCTGTCGATTTCGGTTATTCCAAACGCCTTGACGAAACCCTGGAAAAATGGGACTATCAGATGCTTTTGGAGGATATGGTTCGCCTCATCCGTCTCTACCGTCCAGATGTTATCATCTCTCGGTTTCAGGGCAATCGTCAAGACGGGCACGGACACCATCAGGCATCAGGCGTCGTAACTTTGGAGGCATTCCGTGCTGCGGGCGATGCGAATCGATTCCCGGAACACCTTTCCGAAGGACTACACCCGTGGCAACCGAAGAAACTCTATATCACGCGTTCCAGATGGCGGCGCAGTAATACCGAAACTCCTGATACACCCGTGCTAAAAATTGATACCGGTGAATATAACGCGCTGTTGGGACTCTCTTATGCTCAAATTGCACGTCAGGGGCTTAGTTTCCAACGGTCACAAGGTGTCGGTCAGACTCGCGCCGCCAAAGGGGCTGCCGTTACGGAATTGCGATTAGTGGATACAACTCTGACCGCTGAGAAAGGAAAATCCGAAGAGAGTCTCTTTGATGGGATTGACACGACCATTACGGATATGGCGAAGTTAGCGAATACATCTGCATTGGACGCGGAATTCACACAACTTCAGGAAAGCATCAATGCCGCAATCCGTGATTATGATGCCCGCCACCCTTGGACAATTGTTCCGCATCTCGCAAGCGGATTGAAAACAACTCGCAGCTTAATCGAGAACGTCCAGCGGATAGACCTTGATGACAACACTCAAGCGCATCTCCTGTTCCTGCTTCGGAATAAAGAACAGGAGTTTATGACTGCGGCAAGGGCTGCCCTCGGTTTGTCTTTAGAAGTACTGGTTCAACCCGCAGCGGAAAGCCGTTCGTCTGAAACCTTTAACGTCGCTATTCCCGGGCAAAAGTTTTCAATTGGGATGCGAATGGTGAATCCGAGTCCGGTCGCGGCTGAACTTATCAATGCCTCACTCCACACGCCTGACGGCTGGACTGCGAATCGTTCCGAAAAGAACGCGGATAGCGAAGGAATAATCCCTATACAGACGAACAAACCGATTTCTATTGTGTTCGAGGTGCAAGTGGTGCAGAACGCCGATTACACGCAACCGTATTGGACCCGCGCCTCTGAATACCACGATGCTGTCTATACATTGAAACGTCCAGAATTTCGTTTCCTGCCTTTCGCAGCCCCCGAAGTTAAGGGTGTTGTAACCTATCGCGTTGAGAGTGTGGACTTTACGGTGACGCAGCCCGCTCAAACCATTTCGATTAATAGACCGTGGGGGGAAAGACGACGGTTGCTATCGGTCGCCCCTGCTATCAGTCTATCTGTTTCGCCGCATATCGGTGTGATTCCAATCTCTGAACCCGATGTTGCAAGTGAGGAAACGACCTTTACTGCGACAATCGAGATGCTCAATAACGTAAAGGGTGAGGCAGAGGGGACACTTTCGCTCAAATTGCCAGACGGGTGGCAATCATCACCTGAGAACGCACCTTTCGCTTTTACGCACGAAGGCGCAAGCAAAACGTTTGCTTTTCAGGTATCTGCCAAGAATGTTGAAGCTGGCACAGACTACACAATTCAAGCAATCGCGAAGTATGATGGCGAAGAATATACGACTGGCTATCAGGCGATTGATCATCCAGATCTTGAACCGCGACACCTGTATCGTCCTGCTGTTATGACGCTGCGCAGCATCCCGCTCAAAGTCCCATCAAATTTGAGCGTTGGGTATATTATGGGCGTAGGCGACAGGGTGCCTGAGGCTCTACAACAGATCGGTATTGACGTGGAAATGCTCGACAGAGATGAACTCCGCACCGGTGATCTGAATCGATTTGACACGATCCTCGTTGGTATCCGGGCGTATGCCGTTCGACGGGATCTCATTGCCTATAACAGCAGACTCCTCGATTACGTGCATAAAGGTGGCAACCTCATCGTTCAATATCAGACCCCAGAGTTTGATGCGGCACCTTTTGGTCCCTATCCTTACACGATGGGCAGACGACCGGAGGAGGTCTCCGAAGAGGATGCACAGGTAACGATTTTGATGCCAGGCAATCCCATTTTCCACCATCCCAATCAGATTACAGCGGCTGATTTCGATGGGTGGGTCGAGGAGCGCGGTTCTAAATTCCTCACCGAATGGGACGCAAACTATCAGGCACTCCTCACATGCAATGACCGAGAGCAGGAGTCGCAACACGGCGGATTCCTCACCGCGAAATACGGACAAGGGACTTACACTTATGCCGCTTACGCCTTTTATCGGCAACTTCCAGCCGGTATAGCGGGAGCATATCGCTTGTTCGTCAACATGCTGGTGCTTCGGTAGGAGGGAACTCCGATTCCCGACAATATTAGTTATCGGCGATCAGAAACCTTCAGTGCTCAGCAAAGAAGGATTCTTTCCAAGAGCGGGTGAATTGTTACGAACACCCTCTTACCGACCGCCGACTGCTAACTGCCGATTGCCATTCTTGTAGGAGGGAACTCCGATTCCCAACATCTTGTAGGAGGGGAAACACCCCAGCAAAAACACTCTGGTTCCCGACTCTCACGCTAAGCATTTTCCCAAGGTGCCACATCGCCAACGGGCGGTGGTGCTGGGAAACGGCTTTCGACATCGATAGGTCTCCTCGCATCAGACGATTCGATGATCCGTTCACACACTTCTAATGCGTGCCGTGCTTGCGCGCCGTTACAACGCGGGTTCCGGTCAGATCTAATTGCATCCGCGAAATCCGCAACGCCTTTGCCCCAATCCAATCCCGTAAAGGCTTTCGGTGGCGAGGGTTCATCTTGCCATCGGTCTTGCGGTGTGAACTTTTGGATACCGCGTCCATCGTCGTGTGCTTGAAGCGAGAACCCACCTGCAGTGCCGTGGATTTCGTAAGGCGGAATCCCAGAAGCAACCGTGAAACTGTGATAGATGAGTCCGTGGGCTCCGTTCTCGAATTCGAGCACAGCGAATCCGTGATCCTTCTCATTCACCTCAAATTCAGTCCCTTTCCGCGGTCCTTGGTGCAGCATCCGTTTTGGGACTGCAACTCGTGCGAAGCCATGCACCGTTTTGACCGGGGCGATCATCGTCGTCATCGCAGTGAGCGGGTAAGGCGCGACATCTCGGAAGGGACCGGCATGCATGATGAAAGCGTCTGCGTTCGGGTGCCAGTGTTCCAACGGACCGCCGAAGTTGCCAATCGCGGAAATCACATCACCGATTTCGCCCTCACGAATCCGTTGCCAGACGTTCTGCTGAACATAGCCGAGAATCGCCGATGGCGCACATGCCAGTTTTAACCCCATCGCTTCCGCTGTTTCCACGAGTTCATTCGCCTCATCGGTTCGGATAGAAATCGGTTTCTCAGAGTAGACGTGTTTCCCTGCTTTCAGTGCTGCTAATGAAACCGGATAGTGAGAGATGTGAATTGTCAAATTCACAATCGCTTCTACATTCGGATCGTTCAGCACTTCCTCAAGTGATTTGTAGACGTGTCCGCCATTGCGTTCTGCCAATGCTGAGGCGCGTTCCGCATCTTGGTCATAGTAGCCAACCAATTCAATAAGATGTGGGTACGCTTGGCATCGTGGCTGGTAGCCTCCCGCCGCTATCATACCACATCCAACAATCACCGTCCGGAGTGGAGTCGTATTAGACATTCAATGTTCTCCTTGTTGTGTATCAATTTTATCACGATGTCCGAGATACAAAGTCTATCAGATTCAAGCATTCCTTTCAAGTCTATACTGTGAGTGAATCGGGATATTATAGTAAAATCCAAAAATATGTTTACAGTTTGTCAGGGAACAAACACCCCACCCCCGCTGGCGAGGATTGTATCCTCGCCCATCTTTGAGTGTATAATCCCTTTTCTATCTGCTAACTTCCTATCTTGTTCCTCAAGTGGACGATCAATGTGATCTGGTATCTCATCGTCGTATCCATACCATTTGGGTATATCTACAACGGAGTAGCAACCCGTCTCTTGTGGATCCTGATGTGCTAACATGTGTATAATCGTTTCTAAGTAAAGATCAGGGTATTTATCCATCCATGAGAGCAGATAGGAAGCACCCATTGGCGAAAGAATTGTTACATTATCACCTGCGCCCCGCAACCCCTTGTAGAGCTCTGGGCATTTTTCATAAACTTCAACAGTGTCACTATAAAGTACTTCATCACTATGCCAATAACGTACCTGAAGCATTTTGAAATCATCACTCGGTAGAAAGGATAAGAGATGGTTAAAATCGGAAATGGGCTGGCGGATATAGAAATCATCAATAAAAAGCATTGAAATGTGATGCGAGTCGCGTATCAGTTTTAGAACGGATCTAAAGCTCCAAATACACCCGAAGGATCCCAACCCAAAAGTATGAATATTCTCTAATTCTGGGAAACCGTCCTTTATAGCAGCCTCAGCCATTTCGTAGATATTCTCATATCCCATGCCGTCATGTGCCGAAAACCGATGAACCATAGACATATCCGTGCCGAGCTCTCTGAGGTGCCGCAGGAAAAACTCATTACGGTCCGTGCGTCTATCGAGATTGATATAATAAATGGCTTGATTTTAGTCTAATCTTTGTGCGACCGAGATTAAGTCTAATATATTGACATCTCCATCACCGTTAATGTCGGCTTCGCCTGGGGTTCCGAAAGCATTGGCAACGATGATCAGATCCAGGATATTGACGACACCATCGGCGTTCAGGTCAACGCTTGGCGGTTCGGGTTTCTGAGAGGATTGTGGGACTTCGGGGATTTTCAGATAGATCTCGCCGTCTAAATCTGGGATTTCATGCCAGTATTTCTCCTGCCTACCACTCTCGACACCAGAGACTTTCTCTATGAACTTGATATTATGTGCTCTACCAGAGCGGTTATAGACCGCCCAGCCGTTGGTGAACTCGCGAATAAACAGCCCTCTGCGGTTTTGGTACAACTCTGCTTTCTCGCCGACGGGTTGTCCGAGATCGGCATCCCAGAAGTCATACCAATATTCTTTAGAGTGGGTGTGGGCAAAAGTGTCATGCTGCTCCCTATGGATTATCCAATAGGCAGGGTTTCTATGGTAAGCTGCCCCCTGATAATCCAAATAAGTACTATCATGTGGATGGGGTTCATCAAGGAAATATCCATCAGAATGCGTCAGACTTAATGTCGTCAGACATCGCATACTCTGAAGATTTTCAGGACTCGTCGGCAACTGGCTGCCTATCCCTTCGGCTTTTAAGCAGTTTATACGGGGCTCCTGCAAGTGAGTCTCCATCTCCAGCAGATTCCTCTCAAACCATTTCATCGACTCATAACTGTAATTATCGGGTAAATCGGCGCGATAAGATTCTATGAAGATTCCATTGATATACGGTGCAGCTCTCGCTGCTGTTTCCCAAGTGCCGTTGACCAATATCAGAAGATCATCGCCGACCGCATCGCGGATACCTTCTAAGATGCGTGTACGTGCTGTCTGTTCTTCTTCAAACGTTCTATATCCACCCAGAATCACACCTGTTTCATCCCAATAATCTATAAAGATGCCGTCCCAGAGTCCGCTATTGGCAACTGCTATTGCTTGATTAACTATCGTCTCCTGGGCTTTAGGGTGTGTAAAATCAATCAGTAAATCTGTATAAATTTCTGGTGGAGAGCCAAGTATCTGCTCACCGTTTTCTCCGCGTACCCATGGAAAGTCATCACCATCATAGAGTCCAGTTAAAAACGGATGGTATGGATCGGTTCCCCTCATATCTATCTGAACTATAAGTATCATATTTGGATTTAATTCAAGGAGTTCGTCTCGTTGCCTCCTTGCTTCAACCCAATCACCCACAAGCTGAACCTCAGTCCCATTACGCTGAAAACGAAGTCCAAATTCCGGGGACCAAAACATATCGTGAAATGTTGTCATTTCTAAGTAAGACAACTCAGGGCGATTGACAAACCATTCTACCCAGGGAGCTGCGATTGATGGGTTACTTTTACCTTCAATCGCTTCTTGAAGGGTGAGGTCAGCGAACGCTACAGTAGTTAGAACAAAAATAAGTAGGGAGACAATTT
This sequence comes from Candidatus Poribacteria bacterium, assembly GCA_021295715.1. NCBI lineage: Bacteria > Candidatus Poribacteria > Candidatus Poribacteria bacterium. Next base: position 8,102 of record JAGWBV010000152.1, read on the forward strand.
TTCTTTTCATAATAAAATCCTTTCGTCTATAGCCAGAAGGTCCTCATTATCAAACGCTGTGTCGACGATTTTATAGTCGTGGTTTTCCAGAATTGAAATGAGGTTTCCCAAAACAGTATGGTAGTCTATCTGTATTACACGCGGACGGTGCTTGAAGGAATACGCTTCAAACACTTCATGCTCGGCACCTTCAACATCCACACGCAACAGATCTGGGGGTGCCTGTGTGAAATCAAAGAGTGCGTCGAGTGTGATACAATAGGTATAAAACGTTTTGTGAACATCAGTATCAATGAATAACACATTATTTGCGAGTGAACAGAGCCCTAAATCTTCTGAATTTTCAGGTAGGAAGGTTTCTATGCGTTCAACCCGATGCGTGCCAGCGATTGCCATGTTGAAATGATGACCCGGAATACCGAACTGAAGACCGTCTTTGATAACACAAGGACTTGGATCAATAAAGTATCCGTTCCACTTCTCGATGTCTGGGAAGTAAACTGGATCGGCATAAAGGTTCTCGCCTTTTTCCAAACGCTTTTGGTTTTCGGCATGCCAATCGTCTTCGAGTAAGTGCCGTAAGGCATACCCCGCTGCACCGATTTCATAGAAGACACCGCACTTCTTATTCATCTCGATAGGTTCCTGTATCCTTGATTTTGTTGACCTTCCCAATATCCGATTCACCTAACGGTGTGCCATACGGATACTGCCCTTCCCAGGCGTGCCGATCAAAACCGTTATAGTAATCGTTCTGCTCACACGTTTCGTCGTATGCGTCATAGGTGGAATAGACCCCGATTTCTGTCGTGTTGAGCTGTTGAAATAACGCAACCTCATAGGGTGCTCCGGGTAAATGTAAATCACAAGCCGCCTGCATCCAGCCGGCACCCGCAGGGGTCATCGCCAATACGCCGTCCCCCATTTTCGGCGTGCCGATCTCGATGGTGTTCGGTTCAATCACACCACTCGCAGGGAGACACTTACGCCGATAGGTCGCTTTGATGTTTTCCCTGTCGAGGGTATCCCAGAACGGGACATAGCCTTTAAACTGGAATAACATAAAGTCAGGGAGTTCATCGAAGAGTTCCTGTAGATACGGCAATCTCTTTTTCGAGTATCTATCAGCGAGCACATAGAGGTAAATGCCGTCGGGTTGCTCAGCGATATGCCGCAAAAGTCGTGAGATCGACCACACCCTGCCAATGTTCATCAATACCATCGTGGTATTCAAAGAAATCGAAACCGTCTGCTTTTGCTGCCGATATGATAGAGGCTTTCGAGTCGTATTTCATGCCGTCCATCGCATCGTGGAAAACAACCTGAGCAGGTGTCGCTCCCATGGCGTTCCAGACCGCACGCTGTGCGATCTGTAGATCCGTCCGGCGTTTGAGGTTAATGATATTTACCGATTTAATGGTGAGTCCCATCTTTTCAGCACCTCTCTTAAAAAGAATATTTTAGCGCATTTTGCACACTGTCGTCAAATAATACCAATTCTAATTATGGTCAAGAGCTTATTCAACACCAGAAAGAAGCGATACAAAAGACAAAAGAACAGATTAAAGAACTGAAAAGGGACGGGATAGACCCTGACGAATTCACCCAGCCGTTTATTTTCGATCCAACGCGATGAGATTCCCTTCTCTGGTGTGCCTTTTCCTTGACTATGGACTATGTAGGCAGAATAAGTGTTTAGCGTTTTCTATTTCTTTGAATATACGAGATAGGTTGCGCGAACAAGACAACTGAGGCAACTCGGAGTGAGGGCTCGTAGGTGAAACCTGCGTTGACTGCTGCTTGCGAACGTTCTTAAGATGCTGTGATATGTCGTGTCGCATTGCGTAGCAACCCATGCTGATGGCTGATCGCTAATTGCTAATCGCTAATTGCTAATCGCTATTATAAAACAAAACGGGGTAATGCCGCTAAGCATTACCCCATCTTGTGGTTAAGGTTAGTTCAAACAAATTTTATCCCTGAAATAACCTTGTTGTTGCTACTACCTATTGATTTGATGTCTTCAAGTCGCCCCACGTCGTCGTTGCTTTACCCGCAGCACTGACATGCCCTTTCAGGCGAATGCTGTTGGTCAGCGTCTGACGATTCCCATCAAGAGAGACATCCTCTATCTGATAGTAGTGTAGGTATAGAACTGCTTTTCACTGGTGGTGCCAGCACCCGCGATCATCGTTGCGTTGATAACTTTGAACTCGCCGTCGCGTTGCTGCGAACGCTTGATGAAGAATCCAGCGTTGTTCAGCTCGGACTGCGTAGACCAGGTGATTACAACTTGACCTGTCGCTTTATCACGAGCAGGACGGAAGTGTGAGAGTTCGACAGGCAACGCACCGCCAGCACGGAAGCCGGGGGTACCGACATCGTTCGCAGCACCGTAGTAGCTGCTCGCACGGATATGCGTCACTTGTGCGAAGCTCGTATCTGAGGCAAGTACCCATGAATCCATCATTGTGCCAGCTTCGGGTTCCACTGGACCGACAGAAACGGGAACGTGTCGATGGATAAGCGAACTACGTCCGCCTTCTTCACTCATCGGCAATGCCCACGCAGCAGCACCGTCAGCACCGAGGTTACCCAC
>JAGWBV010000152.1:10879-11335 GCA_021295715.1 Candidatus Poribacteria bacterium
TCGCCGTCCAAATGTTCAGCACTTGACCCGAACCATCAACATTGTTTCGACCCGCTTCCGTCACGACGAGAACCGTTGAGGGTGTGTCGTTCTGACCACTCGGATCAATCTTCGTGCCTTCGGGGATCGTCAACTCGATAGACGCACCGACAGAAACATCGGCATCTGCTGCGGCGTTATCTATAGTAATCGTCCAACCGCTCAGGTTCACTTGCTCCGTCCGAGAACCGTTGGAAATCTCAATCCACTGTGGCAACGTACCGCCGCCAGCGACCATAATCTCACTGATGTAGATTTGACCGACCTGTGGCATCGAGACTGATGTATCAGCGGCTCTCGCTGCGGCTTCTGCTTTCGCCTTCGCGGCGGCGGCTTCTGCGGCGGTTTCGGCGGCGGTCACGAGACGTGCGGCACCCGGACTACCAACTCGAACACCCGCTTTCGTGAGATCAAAGT
>JAGWBV010000153.1 GCA_021295715.1 Candidatus Poribacteria bacterium
CGACCGGTTCCATGACAGTCCTCTTCAGCCTAAGCTCATCATTTGTGCAGATGATGTTGTCGAACGCACAACCGAGGCAAAAACACGTTTCGGATTTGAACGCACTACCACCGATTTTCGACACGTCATAGATGACGCAGACATACAGGTCGTCAACATCGCTGCTCCCAACAGCATGCACCTTGAGATCGTCGAGGCAGCGACTGCCGCAGGAAAACACGTATTCTGCGAAAAACCCGTCGGACGGAATCCAACTGAAACGAAAACAATCTATGCTGCCGCACAGCGGGCAGACGTAATTACCTGCGTCGGCTATAACTACAGATGGGCACCCGTCGTCCAATACGCACATCAACTGATTTCAGAGAGAAAACTCGGCACCTTAACGCACTATCGTGGCAGATTTTTTGCGGGTTACGCGAGTCATCCAAGCGCAGTCCTTTCATGGCGTTTTCAGAAAGAAATCGCTGGATTGGGAACGCTGGGCGATCTACTCTCCCATGTCATCGATATGGCACACTTCATTGTCGGCGGTATCGACAGCGTCGTCTCACAACAGGATGTAGCAACAGCGGGAACTGGTACACACTTCAGCCTCGGTGCAGATGGCGAAACGGATGCCGTCACGAACGAAGACTATGTCGGGGCATTAGTACGATTTGAGAACGGTGTCAGAGGTTCACTGGAGGCGTGCAGAGTTATCACCGGACCAAAGTGCGAAATGGCGTTTGAGGTACACGGTACAGACGGTGCCTTGCGCTGGAACTTCGAGCAAATGAACGAACTCGAGGTGTACCTACCCGCCGAGGACGGTTTCCCCGATGGATACACTCGCGTGCTAAGCGGTCCGAGCCACCCATTCCATAGTTATTTCAATCCAGGTCCCGCGGTCGGATTGGGCTACGACGATCTGAAAACAATTGAGGCATACCAGTTTTTGCAAGCCATTCACACAGGAAAACTGGGAAATCCTCGGAAGTCACGCGATCACGATCATCGTGATGGCGTGCTTCCGCCAAGTTTCCGAGAAGCCGCCGCAGTCGCCGATGTGCAAACTGCTATCCAAACCTCATGGGAGGAGGATCGGTGGATCTCCGTTTAAAAATGAAACACATACTACACTCCGTTACCGAGGTTTCTAACCTCAACACTCACACACCAAGTCCCGCTGGCGAGGTTTCTAACCTCACCTCTTATATGCTGATCTTCTGCTGCTCTCTACTTTTCTCCTTTAACACCGTTGCACAACCCTTGCCCCAATTCACCGACATCACACACGAAGCAGGCATCGACTTCGTCCATAACACGGGTGCCTTTGGCGAGAAATACCTCCCTGAAACCATGGGATCAGGATGCGCCTTCATCGACTATAACACCGACGGTTGGCAGGACATTCTACTCGTCAACGGAAAGGATTGGGAAGGCGCGCCAACTCAGAAGCGGCAAACGATGGCACTCTACCGAAACGATCGAGACGGCACCTTCACTGATGTCACCGAAACCGCAGGTCTCGCTACACCGATTTACGGTATGGGTGTCGCCGTCGCCGATTACGACAACGACGGTGATCCAGACATCTACATCAGCACCCTTGAAACCGATCGGCTCTTCCAAAACAAAGGTGATGGCACTTATGTTGACGTTACAGAAGTCGCCGGTGTTCACAACCCCGGTTTCGGCACAAGCTGCGCATGGTTCGATTACAACAAGGACGGGTACCTCGATCTCTACGTCGCCAATTACGTCGAATGGACCAGAGAGAACGATCTGTTCTGCACCCTCGACGGCATCAATAAATCCTACTGCACTCCTGAATCCTACACAGGTCAGTCCAGTAAACTTTTCAGAAATCGCGGCGACGGCACATTTGCCGATGTCTCCCGTATCGCACGGATTGAGGACAACACGAGCAAATCACTCGGTGTTTGTATCTTCGACTACAATACCGATGGCTTACCTGACATCTTTGAGGCGAACGACACGCAACCCAATAAACTCTACCAAAACAACGGCGACGGCACCTTCATCGAAAGCGGAATGCTCGCTGGAATTGCCTATAACGAAAGCGGTGTCGCAACCGGCGCGATGGGTATTGATGCCGCAGATTACGATCGTAGCGGCAAAGAGAGCCTCGTTATCGGCAACTTCTCCAACGAGATGCTCAATCTTTATCACAACGAAGGCGACTTTTTCATCGACGATGCCCCTGTCGCGCATATCGGAAATGCAACCTTACTGACACTCACCTTCGCATGCTTCTTCTTCGACTTCGATCTCGACGGTAACCTCGACATCTTCACCGCTAACGGACACGTTGAAACCGACATCAACGCCATCCAGACCCAAGTCACCTACGCGCAACCTCCGCATCTATTTCACAACGACTCCCAAGGCAAATTCACCGATGCAATTCATAAAGTCGGCGTGGATTTGGCACAACCGATGGTTGGAAGAGGTGGAGCCTATGGCGATATCGACAACGACGGCGATTGGGACCTGCTCGTTACAACCTCCAACGGACCCGCCCATCTCTTCCGAAACGACGGTGGAAACCGCAAGGCGTGGATTAAGATCCAACCCGTCGGGCAAACAAGCAACCGCGACGGCATCGGCGCGCAGATCCGCATAACCTCCGCTCTCGGAACACAGACGCACACAGTCAAGAGTGGCTCCAGTTACTGCTCACAGAGCGAACTCACCGCCATCTTCGGCATAAACGACGATACCCTTATCGAAACAATCGAAGTGAAGTGGCCCAACGGTGCCGTCAGCACACGCAAAAATGTCAAACCCAACCAACAGATTCGCATTGAGGAATTTTAATCTTACCTTAACGTCCTACAGAAACAGTTCCTTTCCGTGCTATTCCGTTCTTCTGTAGGAAGGAACTCCGATTCCCGACAATATTGGCTTTCAGCTATCAGTTGTAGATATGGCCCACCTCCAATCCAAACAGGTTATGGTCAAATCGAGAAACAAGTAGCCACTTTGGTGGACAATGGGACACAAACGCCCATCTCCGCTGGCGAGGTTTCTAACCTCGCCTTTTACATCACAACAACTCATTCCAACCCCACTTTAGTGCCAAATTGTCAAAAAACGGTTTTTGACAATTCACACTTTTTGTGGTATACTTTAAATTCCCTTTTTGAGTAGAATACGTTAAGTATATTTCGCTGTCACCGCAATTTATTCGTCTGCAAATTACTGGAGTTTAACATCCCACAATTTGAAACATCTCAATTGATAGTTTTACAACGAATTGATTAGTTGATTCGTGGGGATACAAACCATGGCTAAATCTGTCAAAGCACTCATTACGCCGGAAGTTCTCAAGTGGGCGCGTGAAAGACGTATGAAGTTAGAGATCGACTACACGGCAAAAAAATTAAAGATAAATCCAGAACGCCTTGAGGCATGGGAAAATGGGACAGAGCAACCCACCTTTGCGCAGTTAAAGAAAATCGCCAAACTCTATAAAACTCATATCTCGATTTTCTATCTATCGGAACCGCCTATTGATTTCCAACCGCTTACAGATTATCGGGTATTGCCTGAACACCTCGCGACTAATGAGGAGCAAATCTATAGATTAAATGCCAATATCATTGAAGCGTATGAAAGGCGTGAGACCCTCATTGAACTCTATGAATTGCTGGAGGAACAACCACCTCAAGTAACATTGAAGGTTGATATACGTGAAGACCCGCAATTGGCAGCGAGAAAAATAACAGAATTTCTTGAGTTAAAAAAAGAAGAACTACAACAAGCCAACGACTGGTACGCCGCCCTTAAATTTTGGAAGCATACCATTGAAAAAAAAGGAATTCTTGTCTGCCATACCTCTGTAAACACACATCTTTCCATCAACTTAAAAACCGCACGTGGATTTTGCATTGCACAGAAACCGCTACCGGTAATTGTGATAAACCCAAAAGATAACCCTTATGGTCGTATTTTTACACTCATCCACGAGTTGGTTCATATTGCACTCGGTGAAAGTGTTATCCAGAATACGGGTTTTGAAGAAACGCCTCCGTCCAACCTGGATCCAATTGAGATTTTCTGCAACCAGGTAGCTGGCGAGGTTTTAGTTCCCGAAAATGAATTGTTAGAGATAGTAAATTTGGAGATGTTTAAAGAGGAACTACCCAGAGCCTCTAAGTTCTTTCATGTAAGCTCTGAAGTTATCATGCGTAGATTGTTGACACTTGGAAAAATTACGCAACGTAACTACCAGGCGTATAGAAACCATCAATTGGAAAAGTATAGAGGTATCCCAGCACGAACAGGTGGAGCTGCCCCTTACTATAATCGGCTTCTTAATACCTCCGGTGAGTACTTCGCACGAACTGCTTTTACGGCTTATTATGAGCAGAAAATCACACGTGCCGAATTAGCTTCCGTTCTTTCCAATTGTGACACAAAACATCTTGCTAAAATTGAGAGCACTATTTTCGTATGAATTCATTGCTTACCCATGATCAGATAATTTACAGTCTTGACACGAGCGCGCTAATTGCCGCCTTTCATGAACGATACCCAATCGAAAACTTCCCTTCTTTGTGGGATAAAATTGAGGAACTGATAAAACACGGTCGGCTGAAAATGTCGCAAATTGTTTTCGATGAAGCAATGAGAGATACAGATATAAAACAATGGTGCGATGAGTATCAATTAAAGCCAGACTTTCAAGTACCAATCGATGAATTAGTACAGGAGCAAGTCAGCGAAGT
>JAGWBV010000154.1 GCA_021295715.1 Candidatus Poribacteria bacterium
GATGGAGATTGGAAAGTATGGAATAGGAATGGGAAATTTATTAATTGTTGCGCTGAAAACGGAATATCCCATTATGTTTTGTACCGACGTAAAGTGTATTACGATCAACAGCAAGGGAGGTGACCGTGTATGGTATTTCTGGAGCAATTTGTTTCCAAGTGTTCGTTCGGTTATCCACTTGATAAACGCCACTGGCACATACACCGTAAAAGGTTGAACCATCCGTCGCGATCTGATCCATAAGGAGCGGACACCCGTCAGTATCGGTGAGGGCATGCCAGGTTTCACCCTCGCGTGAACGCATCACCCCTGCATCCGTTGAGATGTAGAGGGTTGAACCTACAAAGAGAATGTCTTTGTAGTAAGCAAACGGAAAGGCGAGGCTTTGGGTAACAGAGATCGGAAGAGGTCGCCTTCTCGTTTACCGGCGTAGATCGTATCGTCCGAAGTGGCAAGTGTGAATCCTTTTCCATCGATAGGCGGGGGCTCTCCGTGGTCTTCCAAACTGGTGTAGCGCCACGCGGTTTCGCCGGGCCGCCATCTGAAAAGTTTTCGCCGGCGTTCCATAAAAACGGCTTCCCCGACGAGGGTAAAACTTCCGTTCGGTCTGTCTTCTGCAAGGATAGAAGATAAATTCTCGTCCCATAATTGTTCCGCTTCACGATCCCTGACGTTTGTTTCTCTGGCTTTTTGGAGCCTCTTCGTCAACTCAGTGTAGAGATTATCTTCCTCGAAATCTGGCATACCTGGAGCAGGTATCAGCGCATCACTGCCGATTGGTAGGTGAAAAAGTTGCGTCCGATTACTTGGAGTGCTGCTGACATAGAGAGCCGTATCGGTTGTTTGGATCTTCGGGTCCGCAAGTTCATCTCCGCAGATCCCATTGTTCGTTGATGTAACAATTTTCCAACCAGCGATGACTGCATAGAGAACGTTTTTAAAGGTGCTTAGATCCTGAACATCGAAATTCGCGATCCCTGTCATAAAGGGATGCCATGTGAAACCGCCATCCGTCGATCGCGTTATTTCATTGAGATTGGTTCTGTAGAAATTGTTTTCATCCAAGGCGATAGCAGGAAATGGTCCAGATGAATAGGGATCATCTCCAGGATTCATCCATGTCTCACCGGCATCATAGGAGAGCAATATTTCCCTATGCCCCATCAACACCAGTTTTTTTCCAACAGCAACGATTTCGGCTGTATCCATATACTCAATTGAATGTTCGCGGGGGTTAGGCGTAATGTCGGTCCATGAATCGCCGAAGTCGGTCGAATAGAGGACTTGGAATATATAACTGGTGCCCATCCGACTTAAGGTGGTCGTGATGTAGAGCCTATTCTCAGCAACCGCCAAAGAAGAAACGCCGTGTGAAGTTGGGACCGGCAATTTTTTCCAATTACCGGACAATCGGAAAAGCCCCTGGCTCGTTCCGACAAAGAGGGTGTTATCAATGGCGAGTGCGTCCCAAATACGGAACTTGAAATCACCTGCTTCCCGGACGATATCGGGTCGCAAGACGTGTCCTATGAATTCCCACTGCTTCCCGGCATCCTCGGAACGAAATACTTCTCTTCTGAGGACGAGGTACATCGTCATATCAGCATTCCCAGACTTGCGTTCCTGAGTCCCATCGGTAATCACCAATGCGACAGGACGGCCCTCGGGGCGTGAGCCGAGAACACTCCATGTTTTACCTTTATCGGTTGAAGCTAAAAGTTCATCGGATGTCAGGAGATAGAGGGTATCCCCGCGTTCCGCCATAACTTTCTCGAATTCCTTATTCGGACCGGCGGAACCGACAAATGTCCACGTATCTGCCTGTGGTGTGAGTCGGTAGAGGCCGGCTTTCGCGATAGCATAGACGGATTGGTCAGCGGTGAGAAAGAGTCCGGCACCGAAAGTCCTTCCTGTTCCGTTTGTTTGAATCCATTGCGGTTTCACTGCGGGAACGTCTGTCTCCTTGGGAGGCAAGGTAGCAAGCAAATTGGGCCCCGGTTGTTGTCCGGCGCCTGTATTTTTGCCGAGCGCATCGGCGTTTCCGAATTGGTTTCTCACATCCGGCTTTAGGGTCAACGGAAGGACAACGGGTGCGTCGATTAATTCAATCGTCATCTCCGATGTTGCGTCTAAACTGTAAGGCTGCTGGAAACGATAGAGCGCACGCGTACCCACACCAATCATTAGAAGAATGAGAAACGTTGATGCGAAGGAAAACCCCCACGGCACCCAAGGTTTACTTGTAGAAGGCACAGTCGGCTGGAGACGAGCGACTTCTTGCATGATGTTCGCAGTCAGGGTCGACGGTGCTTGGAAAATACCGGAGACATCGTGGAGGAGGTGTTCTTGCGTCTCCAATCGCTTGCGCGCACGGTGGAGTCGACTTTTGACGGTGTTCGGGGATACACCCAAAAATTCACTAATCTTTTCACACGGCATCTCTGCCAGATAATGCATGGTTACAACGGTGCGTTCGCTCTCTGGCAGTTTTTGGAGAAGACGCTTGACAAGGTCGCGCTGGTGCTCAACGTCTGCAGCTTCAGAACCTGTTGCCTCATACGCTGCATAGGAGAGTTCCTCCAGTTGGATCCTGGGCATCGCATCCAGAGATGTCGTTGGCTCCTGTTTCTTCCGCATCCACGCGATACACCGACGCGCCGCAATTACATAAAGCCATCCCGAAAAATTATACGGGGGTTTCAGGAGCGACAACTTCTTGTAAGCCTTCAGGAAAATATCTTGTGTGAGCTCTTCGGCTGTGTGAAAGTCGCCGATCTTCCGCCACACGAAGGTGTGGATCGGTTTCTGGTATCTGTTGACAAGCACAGTAAAAGCCTTGTCATCTCCCTCTAAAACCCGCTGAATTAAGTCAAAATCATTGGTCTCCATCTCTATCTTCTCCAAAAAATGAGCATAAGAACTTTATTACATAGTAACGCGTATAGAAGATCGAAAGGTTGCATAAAATGTAGGACTTACGCAAATTGCGTAAAAAAGCAGTATTAGGATTTACGCAATTTTGAGCATCGCCCGCGCCCTGAAAGAGAGCGCATAAAAAACGCAGACAGTTTCTTGACACAACCTAACAGGTTATGCTACAAAAGAGCAACGTGCGTAAGTCCTAAGTATATTTCATCCAAAACGTCTTACTTCAGTGATTTAACCCCCTAAATTCCCCTTATCAGGCGGACTTCAAGCTCATAATTCAAACGATCCGCAAGCCGGATCCCATAACCCCCTAAATTCCCCTTATCAGGCGAACTTCAAGAGGAAATTTGGTTGGGCAGGCACAAGACCTGCCCCTACGATATGGAGGGTTTCCCGCTAATGTTGAACCTATTCTCATCAACAATTTACCAGAGATGTTCATTTTTGGCAAGAAATTTGGCTAAGCGCGGGTGTGTAAAATTTTGTCAGAAGATTGGGTTGGAAAGGTGGAAGTTTGGAAGAGGAAGGCGTTGGTTGTCAGCGTCAGGTGAATTGTGTAAGTCCTAAGATCTTCAGGACTTACGCAAAATGAAGATTAAGAATTTAATCGGGTAATGCGGGTATTAACTGTCTGAATCAGGATTTTCAGGATTCAAGGATTTTCAGGACTATAGAACCTCTTTGATTGAGAACTTTCCTTTATAGAATTATCCAAATATTTTATTAAACTTCATATTGCGTAAAGCAGCAATATATTTCACCCAAAAATGCCTCGCAGTGAGAGTATTTCAGTTATTTAACCCCCTAAAGAATCAACGGTATGAATGCCTTATGGCATTCCCCGCCCCTTATCAGGGGACTTCAAGAGGAAGTGTGTAAGTCCTAATCCTAAAAAAGTTGCTGGGCTGCCTGGAGGCGTTCGGGAGAGCCGATATCTATCCAATCGGCGTCGGTTTTAAGAACATGAAGATTTTCTAATTTCGGAAGGACATCGTAAGAGAGAGAAAACACGTCGCTATCGGGAAACGCTTGAGCAATTTTGCTGTTGAAGAGGTAGACCCCGGCATTGATATACCCACTTTGGTATGCGGTAGGTTTTTCCAGAAATGCCGTAATCTGGTCGGTGTCTGAAGAAATGATTTCACCATACGGACGGGAGTCATCCACCCAAACAGATAGCAGTAAACCCGCCATATCCTCTCGAAACGTAGATACCATTTCGTTGAGGGAGAAATCTCGCCACAGGACATCCCCGTTCAGCACAAAGAACGGAGAACTCTGTATGTACCGCATTGCGTTTTTGATAGCACCCCCGGTGTCGAGTTTTTTATCCTCTCTACAATAACGAATGGAAATACCATTGCAAGACTCGCCAATATTGCTTTGAAGGACATCGTGGAGGTATCCAGTCGCGAGGATGAGTTCTTGGACTCTAACCTCCTTCAGGAATTCACACTGCCATTGTAGAATAGAACGACCTTTGACTTTCATAAGGAGTTTGGGAGTATGTTTCGCGGCTGCGCCTAAGCGTGTTGCACTGCCGCCGCATAAAATAATTGCTTGCATATCATATCCTTGATTTTCGCAATGCTTTATTATTCTCACAGCGAAGCAATATTGCTCCGCTGTATACACCTTTCAATTTTGCGGCAGAAGGATAAATCTTTCCGCCGCGCCATACTGATCATTTCTAAAGCGGCTCTGGCTTTGGGTTCTCTGATGGTCCAGGCATCGGTTTGGGCTCTGGAATAGGCTTCACGGTTCCTATTTTCCAACTCATAATTTTTCCTCCTTTCTAAAAAATATGTCTGTTTTCGGATTTTATTGGCACGGTGTGTCCGTGCCCTTAACAGATGGTTATCAACTAAAATTGTAGGAGAGGCTCCGAGGCCCAACGAGCAGACATCAATGATATAAATAAGATAAGTAATAACTCAGACTATAGTATCGAATCGGAAAGCGTGTTTAAAATGTGAGATACC
>JAGWBV010000155.1 GCA_021295715.1 Candidatus Poribacteria bacterium
GCGCGTAACGTCAATATGCGTAAATTTGAAATTACACGCATCCCCGGCAGCCACCTCACTGAGCCTGCCAACCCATCAATCCACACATCCAGCACTGACCTCAAAGCCCCTGTGCTTGAAACCCTTGCCGAGATTGCCTGTCTCATTGCGAGCGGCATTGTCGGCTGGATCATATATGTCGTCTTTTAGCGTAAAAGCGGGTTGACCACCGCAAATGAACAACCCGCTTTTTTGAGCATACAGAAGGAGTACACTCAAATGAAATTTAACGCAATTGTAGACATTCTACAAGAGAAATTCGTCTTTTCCGAACAGCCAGCGAGACTTCTAACGCTCGCACTGGCATCAAAAAAGAACTGTATCCTTTTCGGCGATGCCGGACACGGCAAGTCCGAGATGGTGGAGACAGTTATTGAAGGGTTGGAACTTTCCAACGATTGCTTTGTGCAGTCGTTCGGTGAAGGCATGGACGAGGCACGGCTTTGGGGAGGTCTCGATTTCCGCGCCTTTGAAGATGAGAAGGTCCTTCACTTTGCCCCGCACCGATCCTTTCTGAACTACCGCGTCGCGGTCTTTGAAGAACTCTTTGACGCGCCTGCAATTGTCCTTCAATCGCTGAAGGACACGCTGACCGCCCGCGAACTCCGAAACGGTGAGCAGCGGTTCAAGATGAAAACACAGACGATTATTGCGCTCACGAACCGACACCCGTTCGAGATTTCCGAACTCGGTGCAGCAGCACATGCCCTTGTCGAGCGTTTCCCGCTCCAGCACGAGGTGAAATGGGAATCTTATACCGGCGAGAATTTCCGTGCCCTCTTCAAGAAAGTGAAACCGGGTATATCCAGCGAGATACGAGAGAATCTCGCTGATATGATCGGTGAGGTACACGAAAATGGTGGGTTCATTTCACCCCGCTCCGCCGTCCACGCGATCGAAGTTGTAACAGCTGGAGACTCCGCCAACTATGACGCACTCGCATTCATCCCCGGATTTGAAGAAGTCCACGAAGGACTTCAATCCAAAATTGAAGCGATGGAGGCGCGGCGGGAAGCAAAGGCATGGATAGTAGAAATCAGTGAGTCCAGCGAAACTCTAATCGCGAAGGTGGAACGCGAAAACTCACCGATCAAACTCCTCCAATTGACCAAAAAACTCAATGAGCAAGATGGGCTCTTGGAGGAACTGGCTGTGCCAGATAACATGGTACAGGAGCGAGACACCCTCCGGAAAAAGGTGCAGGATGCCGCCCAAGCAGCGCATCGACGCGCCCTGGAGGTTACATACGAATGACTTTCAGAACCAAACCTCCAATCCACTATATCTCCCCGACCCCCACAGAAATCCGTGGAGCCGCAGAGGCAGTGAAACTAAAAAAATGGTCACCCGATTTCGTCGCCGATCTCGCAAACGTCGCCGCGGGCGGCGAAGTCCTACCCTCACACCAGTGGCGACATCTTGTTGAACCCACCGCTGGGAAGCGAGATAGGGACGGTGACTATTTCTATCGCGATGAAACAAGAGACGGTCACTATACGCGGGACGCTGAGAAAGCACTCGCTATGCGTCAGAAATATAGCAACCCCAAAATTCTGAACATGGCAGTGCAGACGCACGAAAACGTCTGCCGATTCCTGCGGACTGTCGATTTCACCGGCGTGCCGGGCGACTCGCCTCTCCAAAAAGCCGTCTCGCTTCTGAAAATTATGTCCGAACGCGACGGCTGGCGCGGTGGCGCAGAAGGCGATCCGCTTCCTATCTTCGCGGAAGGCGACGCGCAAGACGAAGCTGAAACACTCAACGATCTGCTTGATGATATAGAATCCCTCGACGATCTCGAAACCCAGCTCCTGGAAGAGGATGATGCGGAGAAAGGGGCAGGCAGTGGACACGGACGGATGCAGAAAACCGTCCGACTCGCCCAGGAGATGTTGTCGGGAAAGGAAATATGGTTGCAAGTCTCGCGACACCTCGATAAACTCGCTCGGATGCGGACGGCAAAGCGCGTCAAGGTCTTCCCCGACATCGAGGGCGAGGATGTTCGGCATCGTCCAATCGAAAGTTTTTCGGAGATGCACCGATTACCCCAAACAGAATGGGCACTTCCCAGGAGTCTCCGAAACTACCGTATCGCGACGCGTGCCGCTCACGTCCGTGAACGCGTCAAACGCGAGGAGAAACAGCAGCTGCTCTATATGATGATCGACTGTTCCGGCTCTATGGATTCCGGGCAGCGCATCTATAAGGCAGGCGGTGTTCTCTTTAATCGATTAAAAGCGGTTGTGGCAGGTGACGCACAGATTTTCGTCAGGTTCTTTGACAGCCGGCTTTTTGAGGAACATCACGCAGATACACCCGCCGCGGCGAAGGGACTCATGCAAAGATTCCAGAAGCAAAATTTCAGTGGCGGCGGCACAAACATCGCTAAGTGTGCGCGTGAAACACTTGCCCGGATTGACGAGATTCAAAAGGAAGGATCACTGACGCGGCCCGAACTCGTGATTGTGACGGACGGCGAGGATAACGTATCCAGCCTGAAGCAAGAAGATTTCGGACAGACACGGATGCACGCTTTCGTCGTTGAACGATCCAACGCTGAACTCGTGCAACTTGCACGCAGCACCGGTGGTGTTGGGATCGAAAAACTCTAAACCAATTAGAGAAGGAGCATTTTAGCATGATGAAAACACTGTGGATCGCCCCAAACGACCTTGCCGACGTGTGGACGGTGAACAACCGCAAAGAGAACCCCGGACACATCGAGAGTCTCGCGGAATCTATGCGGCAAAACGGTTACCTGCCCGAATATCCGATCATCGCTCTTGAGGCAGCGAACATCCCCATCCAGACGGATAAACCGTATCTCGTGGCGTGCGGACACCACCGCAGGAAAGCCGCGATCGCAGCAGAGATCGATCTCATTTTTGCCGAAGTCCACGACGGCACCGAGGAGGACTGGATCGAAATGATGTCGCTGGACAACTTCCAGTTCGATGTCGCCTCGAACCCCGGCATCGGACTGGCATTCACCGAGCAGGAGCGACGCGCCGCCTGTTTCCAACTCCTCTTGCTCCCGAAATATCTGCGGAAAACCAACGTCTCCCTCGCAGGCTTATGGAAAGTCGGTGAGGGCACCGTCCGCCGCTGGCGGAAGCAGGTGGAATCGTTAATTAACGAAGACCCCCCGAAGTTGGAAAACGAATGGAACGTTTCACCGGAACGGATTGAAACGCTAAGGTCCGTTATCGCTGACCCGTATCGCGAAAACGAGGAAGGTGATACCGTTGCCGTCCGTCAGAAACCGAAGGAATCTACACCCGAAGAACGCGCCGAGTTCTGGTACAATATCCGGAAAAGTGGGCTGTTCGACCAGCGATCCGATGGCAGCCGGTTTCTCGATCGGAACGGTTTCAAAATGGAGGCTTTCAACGCCTATATCTGTGAGCAGTTCAACGTCAAAGAGAACGGCATCCCGCACCAGTTGTCTATGACGCAACTCAAGAAAATCCATAACTGGATACTGACGGACGACCCAGCGGTTATCGCACGCTGCCAAGAGATCCAGCGCGAAACGGACGCACTCAGCACAGCCCGCAGCGTCTGCTACGACTGGCACGGCAGAGTCGTCCATGCTTTTGACGAGAATTTGAGTCCTACGCCCGGCAATACCCATACACCTGTTCATATCTCAGCGTTGAAAGCCTTCCAAAAACGCGTCAAGAAACAGATCGGGTTCGATTTCGATGCGCGCCACGAGGCGAATACGATCGATCAACTCGCGGAGGTTCAGGAGATGTTTGAACGTATCTACTCGGATATTCGGAACAGAGCCGACTGGGTGCTGATATTCAAAGCGGAGTTTTCCGATAAAGCCCGACAGGACCGTAAGGCACTGGAACAGACATGGAAGGATACCCGTAAGGAGATGTTCACCGCGCTTTCGGAATACCCGCGCGATATAGACGAGGACACGTTCCTCACTCGGTTTGATAAGCGTTCGTTTACTGAGCCCACGCCGGCGATTACCGATGAAACCTTGACGGCAGACATCCGCCATTTCAAGGCTGCCACCGCAGACATCCGTGCCGATACCGAGTGGATGCAAGCCATGCCGGTGCCGATACCGATGATTGTCGCTCTCGGTCTCACAGAGCACATCACAGAACTGGTTATCAAGGTTGAGGGTGGCCGTCGAGAAACCCGGATCGCTGAATTTAATGCAGAGACCGCTGCAGAATGGATACCCGCGGAACTCCAGGAGAAACTCATCAAACTCGCCGATCGGTTTATTTACAAGGGTTAGCAACCAATGGGTTTTCAGTCTTCAGTTATCGGTTAGTGTTCCCTTGCTAAACGAAAACCCTCTTTACCGACTGCCGACTGCCGACGGCTGACAGCCATTAACAAGGAGATGAAACACAATGCCAAAAGGAGAAAACTTGAACGATACCCTCAGACGCAAAGCCGTCGCCAAGACGAACAAGATCATCGCAGAGAAGAAACGTGGAAAAACATACATTTACCTGTAGGGCAATTGGGCTGGGATCTGATGACGGCTGGGAGTAGCTCTTTTAAGAACAAATGCCACGAACCCAGTCATAGCACAATTCGTTATTTTTAGACGATAACACAGGAGAATGTATAATCTTCCATCTTCCGATCGGAGCAAGTGACCTAATGGTCTCTTGAAAAAGGAGGGACACACCCTGCTACACACGCACAATCTCAACGAGATAGACACCATCGTTATTGAAACCCTACGCGGCACCACCATCCAAAGACATTTTCTGCACCGCTCCCAAATACTTCTGGGTCGTCGCGATCGACTTATGCCCTAACATCTCTTGGACGGTAAAAACATCACCCGTCTGCTCATAGAGCCGTTGGGCAAACGACTTGCGAAGGGAATGCGTTGCGAGATGCCCGTTCAAACCCGCAGTCATAAAAGCGTCCTTCAGGACAGTGTGAGCCTCACGCCTCGATAACGGCTTCCGCCCTTGTCCGTTTCTCGATGGGAATAACGGTCGTTTCTTTTGCAGGGTTGCGTACCGCTCTCGATGCCAACCTATCAACGCATCAATCGCTCGCAAGCCGTCTGTATTCACCGGCACGGCTCTGGAGACTTCACCGCCTTTGACGACGGAACGGTCGTAGAGCAGATCGGTGACCGCCTTTCCGTTCTGCCATACGTCCCCGATCCGAAGTGATAGCAACTCACTGATGCGTCCCCCAGTAGAAACACCGATCAGAAATAGTGAGCGGTTGCGGACTTCAAACGTGCCGGTGAAACATGCTGAAACAAGTCGGATCTCGTTGTTGTCAAGGGGTCTTGTGCCTTTCATGAGGTAATCCTTTCACTTCCAAGAATCACCATCGATTGTATCTTCCAAACAATCAAAATTATCGCGAAATTCTTCAAACGCACTATAATCGTGTTTTGTTCCTTTTGTTAGCAGTTCTCCTTCTTTGTTTATGGTCAGTGTAGTTTTCTGATTGTCGGTGATTTGATAAGAAATTATCTGCAAATCATCAAAAAGCGCAACATCTTCAGTTTTGAAAATATAGTAGTTGACATTATCTTCGTCCCAGACTTGTATCCATGCGTAAAATATTCTGGAATCTGCTAAGTGATAACGGATTCGAGCATGGAAACTATACTTTCTGGATTCTTCTCCCGATTTTGTTGTCTTTTTGGGAACTCCCTCGGATGTCTTTACCTGAATGAACCGGACAAGCATTTTTAGGCTATCTTGGAGGCATGTTTCGCAAAGCTGAGTAACTGTTTTACCAGTAGCTTCTTTCCCTTTCTTATTTATATAAGTTTCTTCACGCGTCGCTGCGTTTTTGAAGGTTTTACAGTTTTCACAGTAGCTTTTCAAAATGACAAAATCAAATTTTTCGTCAATATACGCACTATAAACCTGCCATCCTCGTTTATGGAGTTCCATCGCCAATCGCATCTCACCATAAAGACCAATTACGCGCTTATCGCCATTAGATCCACTCATTTCCTAACTCCTTCGGATGGATATTGATAGTACTGGAGAACCGATCCAAAACGGCATCTCTAAACATCGTTCGATTCAGTTCTATTCCAATACTGTTTCGTTTTTGACGAAACGATTCTATTGTTGTCGTGAACGCCCCCGCAAAAGGATCAAGCACAGTGTCATTGACACCTGTAAACACTTGGGTTGCGTATTGAGGGATTTCACTGGGAAAGGGAGCTGTGTGTCCAAGTGTGTTCTGTCCTTTGCTGTTTGTCTTTATTACTGGTGGAAATTGGACTATGTCGCGTCGCCAACGTTGCAGCAAGTCTCCACAAACGAGATTATCGGGTTGTTGTAAATCATTCATTAACTGTGATCGGGCTGAAAAGCGTTTACCGCGATTGGCTGCAGACCGCTCGAAGCAGTCTAAATTCTTACATTCCCAAGATTTGATACCTACCGCGGTGTAGGCATTCCCATTGACTTTGATACAGCCACATACAGGACAGGGATACAGTGTTTCGTCCAGCCGGTGTTTGTAGAAAACAAAAATATGTTCATAGCAGTTGATCGGATATTGATATAAAGGGTAAGGTCTGTTTCCGTTTTTATGCCGTTGGGTCTCAACTTCCCCCTTGTCCCATATAAAATCGTCTACAAACCTAAAACCATGTTTTTCAAATATCGTAGTGAAGTATGCCCCCAAAGGTATCCTGCGTTTTCCCCATACGGATTTAGTGTATAGGTTGTCGTTATCAAATATGTCGCCGACATTAAAAACGAAGGGACGGTGATTATCCAAAACCCGATAACATTCTTCGATAATACGAGACATATCTTCCAAATAGTGATCCAAAGTTTCCCACTGGGAATACTCTCTTGCGTTGTAATATGGCGGGGAAGTGACCATGAGTTGAACGCTTTCACTATCCATACCTTTTAGAAAATCAAGGCAATCCCCCCACAGCACTTTTGGAACACCAGGGTCGGAAAAAATAGACTCATTCAGAGACGGAGAAGCACCAGTATACTCGTTTTGGTATTCCTTCTTAACCAAGGCATAATAAGATTTTACATATTCGGCTATAGTGCGATCTCTGTCACCCCGAATATTCTCAAAGCAATCTACTTTAAATTTGTTCAGAAGGCTTTCACTAAACACGCGCCTCAGATATTTGTCGCTCACTTCAAATATCGTGCGTAGGTACGGATGTGGGGCACTTGCCCCACGTGAAAACTTATTATCCGTGTAATTTTCAGCCAATTCCATAATTGACATCGCCTCCATTTCATGTCTCGTTTCTAATTAACTATTTGGATTACCAGACCAGTCTTTTCTCCACTTGCTATGGTGGAAGGGTGGCAGAGAACGGCATTAGGTTACCGTCTCATAGCAATGCCACCCTAAACTGGATTTGTAGAGTGTATCAGAAAAAGAAATAAATTACAAATTTCGCACCATCCCTCATATACTCACTCGAAACGCTGTGCTACTCTCTCATAACTTCCTCCCGGTGCCACGTCAAGGCATCCTGGGCAGGATAGTGTTCCCCGTCTCTCGGCAACCATATACGTTTGTTGCGCAATTGGGTTAACATCGACGCTGTAGGCCCTTGCTCAGACATCGACGGTGAAACGATAACTTGATAGTCATCGTCTAAAGAAATTAATCCGGTATCAAACGCCCAATGATGCAATTTGCAAAGAGACATTCCATTTCGGATATCGTCGTTGTATGAAACAGAGAAGGGGATAATGTGGGCGGCATCGGTTACACTCTCTCCGCCCGACGCACGGATATTCAACTCACAGACCGCGCAGGTATGTTCATAGATTTGCATGACTGCTCGGCGAAAACCGGCACTCCTCACCGGTGTCTCTGTTTGCACGGACGCTACGTCTCTCTGGATCGAAAATGGGTGTTCGACAGCTTGTATCAATTGTTGGCTATATTCCTCGATGTCCCCCGCTATGTGCTCACGACCAAGGGTTCGGTGTTCCTCAATGACCTGTTCAATCTCATGTCTAATATTTGAAAAATAGGTACGGATCAGCGTCTGACGGAGTATCTCCCGATACTCGGGCATTACGAATAAAAGAAAAAGCGACTCGTCCAGCTTGGCAACAGCATCCGTGTTGCCAAGATACGCCTCTGTAGGAGTTATCGCAGTAGGCCTTGATTGCAGTTCGGCAGGATCCAAGTGCCAGAACCCATTGGTTTTCAGATGAAAAAATGGATTATGAATACTCGGTTGCCAGTTCTCTGTGTTCTCGCTATTGAAAACCGCCATTAGATCTGCAAAGAAAGGCTTCTTCTCTTCGATTTCCCTGAAACGGATACGATTTTCGGAGAGTTCGCCGCTCTCAAGCATCTCCATGATGATTAATAAGAGAAACGGTTTATGAGGTGTCTGCCTGCTGTCCTGTAAGCATTGCAGCCTTGGGATATAGTCTTGTAACGTGTGGATCATCATTTTTTCTTGAAACTCTCTCTGTGAACGACGCGTTTTCCTTTGTGATACTCATCTGATGATGTTAACCTCACTCTCATGGTCATACACATCTTCCTGCACCCGCTTCCGCTCATACACCCAAACCTCCGACACAAATTCCCACGCCGGCGGCACGAGCCACCCATGCCGCTGTTCGACCGCGATCGCAGGCGTGTCCGACGGCACCGAGAACTCCGGATCCTCGTAGATGAATTCGATCTTCTTGAGATGCCACTGCTTCTGCTCGGCATCCCAGTCCTCATAGATCCGCTTGGTGACCGTCCGGAACAGATCGTTCTCGTCGCGATACAGCGACCGAATTTCACTAACTGCCA
>JAGWBV010000156.1:0-4198 GCA_021295715.1 Candidatus Poribacteria bacterium
TAACGAGAGCGTCGCGGAGACGCATGCGGTAGAGCAGCGCAAAGATTATCGGATTAATATATCGAGTATCCAGTCGACGGTGGCGGGTGTCATGTCAACGCTCCTCGGGTATGTGTTACGAACTGAGGGTCGGCAAGGGAAGGTGATGTTCTATTTCGAGAACACGCCGGATCCCATGGATGTCAAAGCGATGGCGGAGGCGGAGGGTGTCAAGATCGACAATCTCAAGAAACTCAAAGAGTTGCGCGATATGGAAGGCGTTGACGACGAGGTGTATGCGGATGCAGTCGACAAATTCAAATCTGAAAAAGAGAAGCATTCTGCGGGGGTACGGGTATATGGCGGTCAGCCGCAAGCAGTCAGGGCGTTTGCTGAATTAAAAGGAGAATAACACTATGGAAGACATAAGACTATTGCCAGTCATGATCGGGACGCGTGCGATGCATGACGACCTGCCGGAAGATGATGATGATAAGTACTGGGTCCGCATCACGGCGAGCAATGCGGAATTAGATCGCCACAACTCCATTATGGATCCTAAAACAACTTTGAAGAACTTTGAGGCGGACGCGAAGTCAGCGTTAGGTGTGGCGTTGAAGGATCATCACGCCTGGCGTTCTTTCGGCTACGGTCGTTCCTCGGATGCCCAACTGACGGACAAAAACGAGTTGCTCATCGACTTTTTCATCTTACGTAACATGGAATACAACGGCTCAGGTCTCTATTTCACATCGAGCGAGCAGTTGATTCGTGCCATAGAAAACGATTTAGTCAACCAGGCGAGTGTTGGGTTCTACGGTGCGCGAGAGATATGTAATTTGTGTAATCTGCCTATCCGTCGATATTCCTATTGGGACTGGGAGCCCGAACGTGAGGGGCAGTGTACCCACAAGATGGGCAAGATATATGAAGATAAGAATGGCAAAATGAAGCCAGCAACGTATACCGTCTACGATGCCCGACTCAAGGAAGTCTCGCTGGTTGAGTTTGGTTCTAACCGGAAAACATCTATCGACACTAAGCGAGAATTTGATGAACTCGGACGACATATCGAAACGCTGTGTCGTACCACGTCAAAAACATGTATGGAGGAATTCCTAATGACAGACCAAGAATGGATTACGAAGTTACGCGATGCGCTGGAGATCCCGACGGTGAAGTCGACAGATGAACCGGATGCGGTCGTTCAGAAACTCCAGGAGGAAGTAACGACCCTCCGATCTGATCTCGAAACAGAGAAAGACAAGATCGCGACGATGACGGAAACCCATAAAACGGAGCTTGCGGCTTTAGAGGCAGACGCTGAGGACGGCAAGGCGTATCGCCAGGCGCGTGTTGACGAAGCCATCAAGCAGGGAAACCGTGCGTATGGCGACGATTTCGACGAGGAATACCATCGCGAGTATTACAGTGACATGCCGCTGGAGAAACTCGAAACGCATATCGCCCAGAACAAGAAAAAGGCCGATACGGCGTTACCGGCAGGTAGATCGACGACCGATGACCACGAACCGCCCCCAGAAAACGAGAAAGTCGGTATGCGTCAGCGACAACGGCGGATGCGGAGACGGATAGGTCGGGTTTCTGCGAAACCCTTTTAGCGATTAGGTCGGGTTTCTGCGAAACCCTTTTAGCGATTAGGTCGGGTTTCTGCGAAACCCTTTTAGCGGTTAGCAATTAGCGATTAGCAAAGAGCAAAGAGGCACCTAATTGCTATCAGTGAGCGTAGCGAACGCCCTAACCGCTAAAAGTGGAGCGCAGCGGAACGTCCTAACACCTAATTGCTAACAGTGAACGAAGTGAACGCCCTGATAGCCAATTACAGGAGGATAGAAAACGATGTCAATGAAAGAACACCCATTTTTAGCAACGACCAGTTTCAAGCATGATAAATCGACCATCACATACGACATAACGCAGCCGAACCGTAGCACGGCAGTCGGCAAGGTGTATCGTATCAATGAAGACGGTGTCGCCGAGTTGCCACCCGATGGCGAAGCGTTCGATGGCGTGATTACTGCTGTTGACGACACACAGATAACCGGTGCTTACCTATTCGCGGGGTTGCGTGTTCCGCTTGCGAGCAACGCGACGGTCAAGCGGGGCGATAAGCTTGTCGCTGGGCTTGGACAGAGTAGCGCGAAGGGATATGTGAAAGCTGCGTCCGTAGCGACTGCCTTAGACGCGGTTGAAGCTGCCGATATCGATACCGAAGCGGAGAAGGTAGTGGCACATAACGCCGCTCGTACCGAGATAACCAACTTGATTGACGCAGCGAAGGGCAAAGGCTCAGTGCTGGAGTTTGACACAACGCATGCCCTTATTGCGTTTCCAGGGTAATTAGCAGTCAGCAGTCGGCGATCAGCAGTCAGCAAAGACCCAGGCGTTACAGAACGCCCTCTTTTCTTACCGACCGCTGAAAGGGTTGCGTAGCAACCCGACCTGACGGTTTCCGACAGCCATAAAAAAGGAGAAGAAGAATGGCTTTAATGACGACACGAGAATTGATTGAACGACACGGGAATCCGGATCAGCGTGCGAGGCTTGTTGAGGAAGCGGCGGATGCGCAGATGCCGTATTCATCTTACCTGGATTCGCAATACGATCCAGAGAAAGATGGTGAACTCGGTGCCGATGATGAACGTCTATCAGCGATGGCAGTCGTTCTTGACGAGTTGGGCATGACAACGGAGTGCATCCCTGCTGCGGGTATCTGGCCGACGAAGTGTGAGGAAGTGATTGGGAATGAAGCAAGAGAGTTTGCGCTCAAAGAGATGTGTCTGAACACGTATCGGAGCGTTTCTTACCGTCCGCAACTCGAAGCAGCGGCGCGGAAAGCGGAAAGACGCGCGCGTTGGGAGCGTGCGGGTACCTTCCAAGATGTACACGATACTGCCCCCGGCTCGACGCTCACACCTTACTATGATGCGATGGCGCACTGGGACGAGGATGTGGAGGTTGACATTCCGCTTGAGGAATTGACGACTCGGTTTGCGGAGACGAGCAAGAAAGATTACCGTGCCACGATCCTTAATTACGACGAAAACGCTTTCCGTGAGGAGCAACGCACCCCTGCGGCGGATCCGCCCATGGCAAGTTTCGACACCTCTGAGCGTCCGATCCAAGTGAAAAAGCGGATGCTGGCGATCCCGTTCACGTATGAGCATTTGCGGGAAGTCGAGTTCATTGACAAAGCGGTGGAGCACGTTGAGGAGATCGCTGTCCAGCGACAAAATGCGAAGGTCGATGAAGGACTTGAGACGATGCTCCACGGCGCGCCTAACGGTAATGGTGATGATCTTGGCGGGACGATTGTTCGGCTCCAGGAACTTGACACGGCAGCTACGGATGCCATGACACCGAAGGCGTGGCTCTCACTCCAGAAAAGGTTTAAGCGCTCGTATATGCTGACCTCAGCGATCGGGTATGACGCGGACATCACCGATTTACAGCTGGCAAAAATCGCAGGTACGAACGTGATGATGGTGAACATGAACGAGCGTCCGAATGCGATCATGAGCGGTTGGGGCGGCAACTTCTCCGTGATGAACCAGTTATCGCAAGGCACTCGGATTGGGTGGCACGACTACCTGCAGGACCGAATTCAGGCAGGATCGGGCAACAGTGCGACGAAGCATAACGCTATCGTCGTTTACGACTATCGCAAAGCCGTTGAGTACGTGAGCCAGATGAACACGGATATCATTGAGACGACGCGCGATATGCTCAAGCAGGTCGAATACATCGTCTGCTCCGAGATTTGGGGCTGGATCTCCTATCAGCCGAAGAAAGCGATCTACATCGTTGTGATGGGCGAAACGGGTGCCAAGGCATTGAAGGTTGTTGAATAGCACGCTCACTTTTAGCGGTTAGGGCGTTCGCTACGCTCACTTTTAGGTGATAGCAATTAGGTGCCTCTTTGCTCTTTGCTAATCGCTAATTGCTAAAAGGGTTTCGCAGAAACCCGACCTAATCGCTAATTACTATAAAAGGGCGTTCGCTACGCTCACTTTTAGGTGATAGCAATTAGGTGCCTCTTTGCTCTTTGCTAATCGCTAATTACTAACCGCTAAAAGGGTTTCGCAGAAACCCGACCTAATTGCTAAAAGGGTTTCGCAAAAACCCGACCTAACCGCTGATAGCCAGGAGTTCCTATGCCAGCGACGATACTGACTTCCCAACATTACGATGCGGTGCG
>JAGWBV010000156.1:4351-6012 GCA_021295715.1 Candidatus Poribacteria bacterium
CGGAGTTGTGCGTTGTCGCGGCACAAATCCTTCAGCAGGACCAGATCGAAATTGTCACGCGGGTCCAAGAAATTAACTGGAAAGAGAAGCGTGCATTTCATGTTGCGAAGGTCACTGAGAAGGTTTCGGATGTCGTCACAGCGGTTCAGGAATCGGAGGCTGTGGTTTCCCAGACGAAACGGAAACTTCCGTTTGGAGCGGTCGGGACGGAGCGTCGGGAGGTCGGAGAACCGAGGTATCCGTATCGAAGGGTCTACTCGGACAGATAGGAAACCGCCACAAGGAGGGCAGGCACAAGACCTGCCCCTACAGGTGATGTGATGCGATTTCGGATTCCTCCACAACATCGTGAAACGGTGACGATTGTTCGTGAGGATGCCTATGAACGTAGCAAGCGGGAAACTGTTGCTGAGGACGTTGTCTGTATGATCAACCCCGTCACTTCCGGGATTCCCCAGAGGGACGCGACACAGTTGAGAGCCGGTGTAGGGGTGCAACAAACAGAGGCGATCGCGTTGCTATCGAAACCGAATACGGGTATCAAAAAGGGTGATTTTCTGATGCGTTCTGATTTCAGTGAGCTCCGTATTGTAGATGTTTTACAGGTGAAAGGCTCTGCGGTGATGCGTCTATATCTCAGAGGGCAAGGGGTTTTGTAGCAATTAGCCGTCAGCAATCAGCAATCAGTAAGAGGGATCGCGAGTAGAACTCGCGCCTACAGGAAGAGAGGTGTTGTGGAAATGGTAGACATCAATTTTGATTCGCTTCTAAGAACAGAGGCTTTCATTAACACTCTTGAGGCGCGATTGCGGGATCACAGACGGTTCTGGACGGACTATACCGCTCCGTTTGTTTTCAATGAGATCGATGATATTTTTGACACTGGCGGACGCGGTCTGTGGGCGGACTTGGATCCGGTGTATTCGGCGCGCAAAGCCGTAGCGTATCCGGGGAAAGACATCCTGCGACGCGATGACACCTATTTCAAAGCGGCGACAACGGGGAGTCATCCGAACAGTTTCTTTGAAGCGAGTCCGACCGAGTTGATGTTAGGTGTGCGCGACTTAGACTATCCGGCGTTCCATGAAGAAGGTGGCGAGAACCTATCGGCGCGCCCTGTGTATGAACTCATCGCGGCGGGGGAACGGTTTGAGGAACGGATGGGTCAGCTCGGCGAGAAATTTTATCGAGAAGAGATCGCGGCGGCGGAAAGGGGTGTCTAAAAATGAAACGGTGGTGTTTCTCACGGATAGGAGGCGAAATATGAATTTCATAAGTGCTCTACTTTCTACGTTGGATATGGACATGCAAAAGGTGATTCAGCTGGTCTATATCGTGATTTTGGTTTGGATGCTGACGATCTATGTTCCGAGACGTGAGAAGGAATTTACGAGGGAACGGGCAGAACGGGAAGATGCATTCAAAGAGGAACGTCAGGAGCGTGATAAAGCGTTTCTTGAGACGATCAATTCATATCGAGAGGCACTTGTCAGTTTCCAAGAGAAAGAGGATGCCTCGCATGCGAGCATTATTCAGATGGTATCGAATCACGACCAGAAAACGCGGGAAGGTCATAAACAGATGGTGCGGATCCTCCGTGCCATTGCGGATAAGTTGGATACGAAACTTTTTGAGGATTAATTATGATCAATATCAGTATC
>JAGWBV010000157.1 GCA_021295715.1 Candidatus Poribacteria bacterium
AATTCTCCTTTCAGTAAGATTGTATTGTAGCACAATCTTGGTTTAGAGAGTGGCCCGAATTTCCGGTGGCAGTACAAGGCTATGGGAAAATGTCAGTGCCTATAGCAAGTTTCGGGATAAAAACACTCTGAAGAATATCCCATGGATTTACAACTGGCAACTTGGGTTATTTTATTAGAATTGGACGGTATTATTTAACTGAGGAGAAAGGCTCGTGTCCAAATATGGAAGTTCCATAATTCCTTTCTTTATCAAAAATCGAAAATATCAATACATCATCGGCTCCAGCATAGTGCTTTTGCTAATTATTTTCTCCTATGCTATTGCTGATACAACCGAAGATACAGAAGAGGCAGTTGAGGCTCCAGCACCGAAGAAGAGTCCCATTAAAGTCGGCGGAGCGATGCGTGTAAATTACGCCTACGGTGCTTATGGCGATGAAGAGAATCCACACCCCCGAGGCGAAAAAATCGGTGATGTGGACCTTGAGATATTCCGCCTCAATGCCGACCTTGACTATAACAACATCATCAGTAGGCTTGAGTACCGATGGTATGATGGCTACAGTATGATACACACTGCCTGGTTGGGATATAAACTTGGTGATTCCGGCACAGTTAAAGCGGGTGTTGTACGGGTGCCCTTCGGTCCAACCGCCTACGGCATTTCTACGAGCTGGTTTTTTGATCAACACTTTTATGTCGGACTTGCCGACGACATGGATTTAGGGATCACTTGGAGTGACACCTTTGACAAGTTAACCCTGGATGTAGGCTATTACCTGATGCCCGAACCTCAGCTGATACAGTATGGCAGTTTGGCGAGTTCGCGATACAGCTATGATGTCGTCAAGTGGGAAGAAAAAGTTGATGCGAAAGGAAACGTCAAGTGGGGCGCAGGTGAAAACGGATATGATGAGCAACACCAATTGAATCTCCGAGCGATCTATGCGCTTGAGAATATCGCAGATGTCGGTGTGTCGCTGCAATACGGGTTGTTGGCAGGGACAAATGTGGGTAGTGATGATAGTGGTAACCACTATGCCCTTTCCGCACACATGAAGAACTCCTTCGCGGATTTCACGCTCTATTCACAATTTTCCTATTACGCGCATAATATCGCTGATAAAACCCCTTGGGGCAGCGGAGACCTAATTCCAATGGGTGCTTACGATTTTGCATGGCCCATTGCATCCAAAGGATTAATACCCGCGCTATCGCTGCGTTATGGTGGTATAGATACCTCCAGTATCTCATGGATTGATAGCCTTACGCCGTATGTGGAATGGAGCACTATCCTCAAAACCGTAGATGACTACAACCCCAGTATGCTCATCACAATCGGTGCAAGCTGGACAGTTTTGGGGGCTCTTTATGTCTACTCGGATTTAGCACTTTCCGATGGCAACTTCTTTGTCGGTAACACCGGAGATGCCTACGGGAATATACTTACAGGGGTGAACCACGTGGGTGCCAACGGAAATAACGCGATGCATTGGCGACTTAACTTTAACTTCGGTTATTATTTCTAATTGGTTACGTAACCTTCCACTGTGGGCACGCTTTGTAAGCGTGCCTTGCTCCGTGCGCGGTTCAAAACCGCTAACTCAACTCTAAGGGAATTTTGAAAATGCACGAAGAAGGAAAACAACCACAGTATATGCAGGAAAGGGAGTACAAGAAGTTATTCGGTTTAGAGATTTATCTCACACCTGTATTCGTTATTTCCAGTATTGCCATCGTCGTCTTTATCATCGGCTCTCTTATCTTCCAAGAAGGTGCGACAAAACTCTTTGGAGATATCCACGTCTGGCTCACGACAAATCTCGACTGGTTGTTCATGATTACAGCCAACTTGGTCTTTCTCTTTTGTCTGGTCGTCGCATTTTCGCCACTCGGTAAAATCCGTCTCGGCGGTGCTGATGCGAAGCCTGAATATTCCTACCTAACATGGCTTGCCATGCTTTTTGCTGCAGGCGTGGGGATTGGACTTCTGTTCTTTGGTGTCTCGGAACCGGTTACCTATTTTCAGGGGGGTAGTTATTCGCCGCTGGGGACAGAAACGATTTATGACCCAGAGGCGGCCTATACCGCTGAAAATGTTCCAGATACTTCGGATCCCAAGGTTCAAACGGCGGCTGCCTTGGGTATAGCGACGACAGTCTTTCACTGGGGATTACAAGGATGGGCGATCTACGGTGTTGTTGGACTCGCCCTGGCGTTTTTCGCTTACAACCGAGGGTTGCCGCTCCTCATCCGATCCGCTTTCTACCCGATACTCGGCGACCGGATATGGGGGTGGCCCGGGCATATCATTGATACCTTCGCCATATTCGCAGGTATCTTTGGACTCGCAACCTCGCTCGGTTTAGGCGTACAACAAGTGACCTCCGGTCTCAACCACCTATTCGGAATACCAGCGAACTCCGTCACGATGGTTCTCCTGATTGTCATGATTACAGCCATCGCGCTGATCTCGGTGATGACGGGTATTAATGTCGGCATCAAACGCCTCAGTCAGTTCAACATAATTCTCGCATTTGTATTGCTTTTGGCTATTATCCTTCTCGGGCCGACACTCTACATTTTCCGCAGTTTCTTCACTGGGATCGGCACCTATATCATGAAGATTGTCCCGCTCAGTAACTGGATTGGACGTGAAGACACTGCCTTCTTCCACGATTGGACAACGTTCTACTGGGCGTGGTGGATCGCTTGGGCACCGTTCATCGGCACGTTTATTGCTCACATTTCAAAAGGACGCACGGTTCGCGAGTTCGTCATCTTCGTCCTGCTTCTACCCACCCTACTCTGTCTAATTTGGTTTAGTGCCTTTGGTGGCACTGCTATTCACCAGTTCCTCACTGGGGGTTACACGGGCGTAACCGAGAATGTTGAGACATATACTTACGAACTGGCTCTGTTCAAAATGTTTGAAGGACTTCCGTGGACAACGCTGCTCTCCTGCGTCGCTATGACGTTAACAATCATTTTTTTCGTTACCTCGTCAGATTCCGGCTCTCTGATTATTGACATCATCGCAGCCGGTGGTAAGGTTGACGCGCCAATACCACAACGTGTGTTTTGGTGTACTGTGGAAGGTTTAGTCGCTATAGCACTTCTACTTGGCGGAGGGCTGAAAGCATTACAAGCCGCTTCCCTTGCGACGGGTTTCCCCTTTGCGATTGTGTTATTAGGCATGGGAGTCTGTGTCTGGATTGGACTCCGCGCGGAATTGCGTGAATCGGATTGATGTGCAAAGCGTGTATCAGGCGAGCGGATGTCAATAACATCCGCTCTTATCCAGTCATATTAAGGAGCAACAAAATATGAACGACGGAGAAACACAGCTGCAACCGGGAACAGAAAAACGTTACCAGGCGGGTCAAGATAATCTCCAGATATTCGGTCTGGATATTAACGCCCCAGTATTTCTGACCTCCAGTTTCACGATCATCGTTTTTGTTCTCGTAGCACTCGTCTTTCAAGAAAAAGCGACAGTCATCTTCGAGGATATCCGGAAGTGGATGACCTCACGCTTAGACTGGGTGTTTCTTCTTACTTGTAGTCTCCTTGTGGTATTTTGCCTGTATCTGATTATTTCGCCTCTTGGTAAGGTGCGCCTTGGGGGACAGCAGG
>JAGWBV010000158.1 GCA_021295715.1 Candidatus Poribacteria bacterium
TGACCGGGGCGAAGTCGTAACAAGGTAGCCGTAGGGGAACCTGCGGCTGGATCACCTCCTTTCTAAGGAGCATTAACATAAGTATTCTAACACAATCCTTATGTTCAGCTCTTTACCTTAGATGACACGCACCAACACTATTTAACTTTCAGGAACATCTTCTACTTCATACAGCAAACCTCTTGCTATACTCACTAACCCAATTTTCCTTTTCTTTATACCCCAATCTAATTTTTCTTAGAACCGAACTTACATAAACGAATTTAATTTCTCCGTTTCCCAATTTCCTTGTTAATGTTTGAACCACTGACACAGCCAAGGGAGAGATGAAATGAGAACTCTGGTGTTTGTTGCAACGTTCCTCTTTTTAACGGGGCTTGGCAGCGTAGACGCGAAAATTCTTTTTGTTGATGGCTTTGAGCAGGATAAGATTGGCGAAGAACCATCGAGGTGGGAACACCTTAACTTTAACTCGGGAAACTCAAAAATCCTTATTGAAAAAGACCCTGCCGATCCGAAAAATAAAGCCGCTAAAACCACTGGTATCGGGCTTTACATCCCGAAAGCTGATGGAAGAGAAGAATGGCGGGATTACATTTGGGATTTTGACTGGTTATGGGAAAATGACAGTTTTGTAGGCACGGTTTACAGGGTGGAAGGCGGGCTTAAAGGGGCTGAATCTCATTATCATGGCAGCCGCCGCACAGGCGGATCCAATATTCAGATTTATACGCGCAATGCTGGTGCTTGGGCGCTACTTGGAACCGGGCAGTTTCCCAATGAAAACAACGTCTGGTATACCCATCGACTCGTTATGAAAGGCGGACAACACCAGATGTATCTCAGGAAACGGGATGAAGAATTACCGCCCGCGGATTGGCATCTTAATGAGAAGCCTATCGTAGAAGTTGATAATGACACTTTCAAAACGGGTCCTGTTGGTATGATGGGAATTACCTCTGGGGTCAGTTACTTTGATAATATGGTTGTTGTCGAAAGCATTGCCGATATTGATAAGGTTCGTCCTGTTTCACCTCGTCTTAAGTTAGCAGCGACGTGGGGAGCAATCAAAGCCCAATTTTAACAAATTAATTTGACAAATCTTCTTTTAGCGTGTATACTTAATAGTGCTTGTTGACAAACGAAAGCGGAACCGTTTTTTCGCGAACATCTCTCCTTTTTTAAGGCATTCCTTGTGGGCTTATAGCTCAGACGGTTAGAGCGCGCGCCTGATAAGCGCGAGGTCCCTGGTTCGATTCCAGGTAGGCCCACCTTTTTCTTTCTCTCTTTCTATCCACCACGCTTTTACCATCACTCTATAACTCTATTTCATTCATCCATCCATGCGCTTTGGAAGTTGGATAACGCTTGTCCTTCACCGGTCAACCCAACCGACATGGCAGGCCCCTTACATCAAACTCACGTTAGTGAAGAAAAAGCAGAAGATTGGGTTATAACATATTGATGCTCCAGATCAAATACCGCTGTATCAGCACGCTAAGGCTTGCTGGCAAGGTTTGAGACTTCTGTAGGAGGGATCTCCGAATCCCGACTCCCTCTTCTGTGAAGGAATTTCCGCGTCGCGATGCCCGGCACAAACGAACAGAAAACTGAATGGTTCTGAGTAAAAGCGTTTGCATTTGCTGAAAAACGGTGAAACTGGTAAACTTGTAGAGAGAGGAAAACCTGATGCTGACAACACTCATCCGCCGAGAACTCCTTGACAATCTCATGACATTCCGGTTCGCTGCAGCCATCTTCATCACGCTTTTGCTGGTGGTCGCGAATACCGTTGTGCTCCTCAAGGACTATGAACAACGCCTAACCGCTTACAACACGGCTACGCAGGAAAGTCACCAGAAATTACGCAACGAAAAAGCCTATTCCGATTACTATGAAAAATTAGTTGTCCATCGTCCGCCGAACTCTTTGAGCATTTTCAATCTGGGATTGGATAAGCAGGTGGGGAACGAAATTTATGTATACCACGCATTCGTGCCAACAATTTGGGATGCAAAGAAGCACGGGGCGGATAATCCGTTTCTCAATCTCTTCAATTCAATTGATATCGCCCTTGTGTTTCAGGGAGTCCTGAGTCTCCTTGCGCTGATTTTTGCTTATGATGCGCTCGCTGGTGAACGTGAACACGGGACGTTACGCCTCGTGCTGACGCATCCAGTCCGGCGCGGATACATCCTATTTGCCAAGTACATCAGCGCAATGCTCTGTCTACTTGTGCCGTTATTGATAAGTCTTCTCCTGTCCATCATTTTGCTGACAACCTCCACTGCGATTTCCTTGAACACGGGTGAATTTCTGCGCATCGGCGGGATTGTCCTGACATCGCTTCTTTATCTGTCGCTGTTCTATCTCATCGGCTTATGCATCTCCGCAATGACGCCTCGAACCAGTACCGCGCTCATGCTTTCCATGTTTGTCTGGGGATTCTTAGTCCTTGTGTATCCAAATCTAATTCTTACCGCAGTTGACATCGCCCCGCAGCCGAGCGAACAGATCTCTGTCTATAATCAAATCAAACAGATATGGGAAGAATTGGATAGAGAGAATAAGCAGCTTCTTCGCAATGATACCGTCCTCGGTCCCCTGTCGCGTAACGGTGAAGATTGGGGATTTCGCTTGAAAGGCGGTGAATATGCTTTCGATGAGAGTGAAGACAAACCCTCAATATTACTCTATTTCTACCAAACCGGATTCTATGCCGGAAAAATTGGAGCAGAATCTGAGCCACACATACCACACGTACAAAATTATTACCGCTCCTACCATAGAGAGGTTATCAATACCGTCAACCGCGCGTGGCTTGTCCGTCAACCCGCATTGAACGCTATCTACATCCAACCCGCGAATCTCGGTCGAATGCTGTTAAAGTTTTCACCTGTCGGGGTGTATGATGCGGCAACAGAGGCATGGGCAGGTACCGATTTAGAGGGAATTCAAGACTTTTTCAACGCCGTTCAACGTTACCGACGCGCAGTCCTTGACTATTTCGATGACGAAAAGATATTTGAATCGCGACAGTGGTTTGCTGCCGACAAAGGCACAGCTGACTGGGACGCACTCCCTCGATTTTCCTTTCAGAGAAGTGATATAGGCATAAATGCAAAGCGAGCGTTACCAGATTTATTCCTACTGTTGACGATTAACCTAATCCTATTTACAATAATATTTCTGATTTTCATCAGGAGTGAGGTATAAGGCGGTTGTCGGTAGGGGTTGCTGCGTAACCCTTTCAGTTATCGGTTATCAGTTAAGGGGTGTGTATGTAAAATCCTTTCAATTGCCGCAGGATTTAACTGATGACTGAAAGCAGACGAAGTCTGCGTACTGACAACTGAAAACTATAGTGTCCATTAGAATTAAAAAGACATTTTTTGTATTTTGTAATAGAATGTGTCTATTATGGCATATTCAACA
>JAGWBV010000159.1 GCA_021295715.1 Candidatus Poribacteria bacterium
CCCTTGCCTTCTTTGAAAGCGTCTGCCACAATTCAGTGTTATTCAAGAGTCTGTTAATCTTATCGGAGAAATCTATCGGACACGGATAACTCACCAATGTTGCAATGTCTTGGTCGAAATTCTTGGCATCCGCGACCAACCCCGCATCTCCGACAACCGATGGGACCCCATCGAAATTCGGGACGACCGGCGGCACCCCGCACGCCATCGCCTCAAGCACGGTTAACCCGAACGTCTCTTCACCCGACATCGAAAGAAAACAGTAAACATCGAAGGCGTTATAGATAAGCGGGAGTTTCTCGCGCGGATGGAAGCCGACATAAACGAGGTTGTCCGGGAGTTTTCGGGACGCATACCGTCCCATGTTCGGACCCGCTATCAAGAAAAGCAGATGCGGGTTCAGTGCCGCCAACTTCAAGTAGACGGATGCCCCTTTCTCCGACTGCACCCTGGAGAGATACCCGACTGTCGGCGCACTCTCAATCCGATCGTCTCCGACCATTTTCGCAATTTCACGCTTCGCTGCCGCTTTATCCATCGGTCGGAACAACGCCGAATCCACGCCGTTTGGCAATGTATTGAAAAAACTCGGATCCCAGACGTAATCTGAATAGAACTCACGGACATAATCTGATGGCGCAGTAAACCCATCACACTCCCGCATCGCCGCGTAATGCCGTAAAATGGAATTCATCGCTTGCCCGCCGTGTCCGCGCGGGGCATGACACTGCACCAAAATCGGAGGGAACTCCCGGTATCGGTACAGCGGGAGTAACCACCGTTCCTGCTCTTGATGCAAGGTCAGGATACCATAATACGTTTCACCGATTTTTGACCGAAGCCGAACTAAGTCCTCGATGCCCATATCGATTTCATATACGCCATCCGTGATCTTCCGGTTCCGAGACCCCGCGAAATGTAGATCCGTATACTTGGTGAGGTGCTGAATCATATAAGAAAGTGCCATGTTGGTGCCAGCTGACAACATTTCAATATCGAAAAGTGAATCCGCAGCGATGCTCGGGAGCACTACAAGCAGTTTTCGCCACTTACTTTCTGTCGTGAGGCTCTGCTGTATGGCTTCCCCGCGATTGAACAGCAAGCCTTCTTTTTGAAGTTCCGCGAATGTTTCAAACGCTTCGGAGATGTCGTCGGCTTCATAAGAAGTGCTCAGTATTTCGACAATCGCAGCGTGTGTCTGCGTTTCCGCGAGTTTTAGGATGTCCGCCATCACAGCAGTGAGTTCGACGACCCGCGCTTTCTCAAGATCTGCTGCATACGACGCGCCTGCCTCTTCAAAGAGATAGAGTTGATGCAATATTCTTGGAAAATCGAGCAATTTTTGTGTGTTCCTTTCGTTTTTTTATTAGACTTCCGGCTCCTATTCTTAAAGACTGCACTTTTGTGTCGATTTCGTGCATAAAATGAAAAAAAAATGAAAATTTATTTTTCATTTCGATTTATCGGGACAGGGAATTGCAGCCTACATACCGAAAGAACCCGCATGGTATCAGGGGTCAGAGGCACTTATGTGCCGAAATTCGTTGAAGGTATAAAAAATAATTTTTTTATTTAAAACGCGAATTTGACATTTTTTCAGATGTTTGTACCCTTTTTGAAATCCATCCTTTTTTGCATTTTACTCTGAATACTCTGAAAATTGCCCATTTTTTTACAGTGACCGGTTCCGGGAAAATGGCGTAAGAAATGGCAAACTGAACAACCCGACACCCGCATGAAATAGGTTGAAAACAAACCTAAATGGATATTATAATGTTAAGGGATAATGAGGATGCCCTTTAAAACCAGAGGAGTTAACAGTGTTTGACAGTCTGACAGAACTCATCGAAAAAATATCTCTTGGCGAGGACGCAACGATTGAATTCAAACGAACGTTGCCGCATAGGAACAGCCTTGCCGATGAGATTGCCGCTTTTGCGAACGCGAGAGGGGGCGTGATCCTCATCGGTGTTGGCGACAATCATGAAATTGTCGGAATTGACCGGCAGGAACTGGATAGAGCCGAAAAAACAGTCATTGAAATATGCCAAGACAGCATTGAACCGATGCTTCTCATTTTTACAGAAAAACTGAGGATTGATGACAAAAATCTGCTAAAAATAGAGGTACCGAGAAGTCTGTTCGTTCACAAAACGGCTAACGGTTACTTCATTCGTCAAGGCAGTAGCAAAAGGGAGATGCCTACTGAGCAGTTAGCGCGGTTATTCCAAAGCCGCTCGCAGGCACGTATTATCGCTTTCGATGAGCAGTTCGTGCCGAATACGAGTCAAGATACACTCAAAAGAGACCTCTACCAACGATTTATCACAGACGGCGCGACAACAGATGACATGGAAGACTTGCTCCTTAAAAGGCATTTATTGGTCAAAGAGGGACAGCAGAGCCTCGCCTCCGTTGCGGGGATACTGATGTGTCATGACAAACCTGACGATTACCTCTATAACAGTTTCATTCAAGCCGTTTACTATCGTGGGAAGGAAAGAGATGCGAACTACCAGATCGATGCAAAGGACTTTAAGGGGCCCCTGGACCAACAGATTATAGACACGATGAGATTTGTCTACAAATACAACGCAGTCGCTGCACGGAAGGACATCGGTAGGATAGACTTCCCAGAATACAGCATGCGTGCCGTGTTTGAAGCAGTCGTTAACGCGGTTGTCCACAGAGATTATTCCAAAACAAGTTCAAAGATTCGCCTGTTTATGTTTTCTGATCGACTGGAACTTTATTCTCCAGGGGCACTGGCAAACACGGTGACAGTGGACAATTTACGTTACAGCCAAGCCACGCGTAACGAACTTCTCGCTCGCTTGCTTTCGGAAATTGCATTAGACGACGATATGGGAAAACAGGTGATTCGGCGACACTTTCTGGAACGTCGAGGCGAAGGGGTCGGTATTATTTTGAATGAAAGCGAGACACTGAGCGGAAAAACACCTGTATATGAACTATTCGATGAAGAATTGCGTCTGACAATTTTTGCAGCAAAACCCGCATGGTAAGAAGAAGTATAAAGCAAATTGACAAAATATACGGTTTTAGAGTAAAATTGAGGGCAACTAACAGTTTCTGACATGCACGCGAAACATCCAATAGCGATAAGGAGTTTGACAATGCTAACGCAAGAACAGGTCGAATTTTACCATGAGAACGGGTACCTCAAGGTAGACCAACTCTTCAAACCAACGGAAACGAAAGAACTGGCATCTGAGATGGTGCGGATTATCAACAATTGGGGACAAGAGACAATCGGTTGGCCCGGACCTTGGCGCACACGCTACCTCAAAGAGGAAGATCAGCAGACGACGAAGGCTGTCTTCATGCATAATCCCCATTTCTACTCCGCCGCATGGGGGCGAGTGATTTTCCATGAACGACTGAC
>JAGWBV010000160.1:0-3518 GCA_021295715.1 Candidatus Poribacteria bacterium
GGGTTGGACAAAAGTGATTCTTTCTATTGACTACTGGGCAATTCGGCGATGAGGTATAAGGGAACTTCTTCACACAGATGATCTCAACGACATGCCCTCACAAGCCGGACTCGTAGAATCAGACGAAGACACGTTTTTTGCAAACGTCACACCGAAGAGCTGGGATGATGTGAAACCGCTCGACTTAAGTGGCATGCCTACCTTTAGCAGTGGCACCGCGTGGGGAGATGTCGTGCTCGGCGGTGCCTTCCCGGATTTGGTCTACCATCCGATTTTTCTACCGCGTTTGCCGGAGCCAGTTTGGATATCTTGCTGCTGTTTCTATTCAACCTTATCTTCTTTATGCGCTATGATGTGTGAGTCTTTTGAACTTCCACCGCCAGCAGCACCACAAGCCAGTGGGACGCAAATGCTTACAACGGCACAACCCCGGCATATTTAACACCAGTTAGATAAGCGACATCTCGCTCCCATGTCGTCAAATCGTCGGCGTTGAACTGATTCAAATGGGTATGCCCACACGCACGTGCTAACACCTGCATGAGGGACACAGACGCACCGAGAAACCGATTCAAACGTTCCGCTGCGGCTTCCACCTTGAGTCGAGAACGCAAATGCTCTTTCTGTGTCGCGATACCAACGGGACAGTTGTTGGTGTGGCAGGCACGCATCCCGATACAACCGATTGCCTGCATCGCTGAATTCGCAACCGCGACTCCATCTGCGCCGAGTGCCAACGCTTTGGCGAAATCAGCCGCTGTTCGCAAACCGCCAGTAATAATAAGCGTGACATCGCTGTTGCCCGTTTCGTCGAGGTATTTTCGTGCTCGTGCTAAGGCTGGCATCGTTGGGACTGAGATGTTATCTCGGAATAGAAGCGGTGCGGCTCCAGTGCCACCACCGCGACCGTCTAAGATAATATAGTCCACGCCGACGTGAAGGGCGGCTTCAATATCCTTCTCGATATGCTGCGCGGAGAGCTTAAACCCGATCGGAATGCCGCCTGTCTCCTTCCGTACCAATTCAGCAAACTTCGCAAAGTCGTCAAGCGTTTCCCAGTCCGGAAACCGCGCAGGTGAGATTGCGGGTTCACCCGGCTGCAACCCACGGACTGCGGCTATCTCGTCTGTTACCTTGTTGCCGGGGAGATGTCCGCCTGTTCCCGTTTTCGCGCCTTGTCCACCCTTGAAATGGAATGCCTGCGCGTGTTCCAGTTTGTCGTAAGAAAATCCGAACCGAGCGGAGGCGAGTTCGTAAAAGTAGCGACTGTTTGCTTGCGCTTCTGCCAGCAGCATACCCCCTTCGCCGGAGCAGATGCCTGTTCCCGCCATCTCCGCGCCCTTCGCTAATGCGGTTTTCGCTTCAGCCGACAGCGCACCGAAACTCATATCGGAGACAAAGATCGGGATATCAAGTTTTAACGGTTTCTTCGCTCGCGGACCGATAACCAACTCCGTCCCGACCGGTTCGTCATCAAGGTGTGGTGTTTTGTGGAGTTGCGCAACAACAAACTGAAGCGCATCCCAATTCGGCAAATCCTCCCGAAGTACACCCATCGCCTCAGTTTGACCGTGGGGTCCAACTTTACTCAGTCCGTGACGTGCCAATTCCTGAATTTGGACGACGTAGGGTTCTTCTGGGGTGCCGTGGATGTCTTGATACGTCCCTTGATACTCATCCCGGTGATAAGGTTGTGGGTTCTGACTTTCCCATTCTCGTATCTCGTCTTCGTCGACATAGACAGCGTTGTCCTCTATCCATGCGTTAAATTTGGCGAGACGTTCCGTGTTCTGATATTCACTGACACCAGTATCATAACGGTAATCCCAGTAATGAACGCCACATATTAGGTTTTTGCCGTCAACATAACCGTCTGCAAGCAAAGCCCCACGGTGATGGCATCTTCCATAAAGCACAGAAACTTCGTTGTCATACCGGATGACCACGAGATCGACGTTCGCGACGAGGGCATAAGCCAGCTCGCGATCATTGAGTTCGCTGAGATCAGCGATCTTTGTTTTCGTCATTTTTGCAAGACTAATTCAGGACGCTCCACGTCAATGAATGGTATTATAGTAAGAAGCCAGACTATCAGTAGCTTTGACCCTGAAGACGATAGACAGTTCCAAATTAGCCCGTCCTCCTATTCACTTTCCAGATATGTTTCATTGATATAGCGCGAAATCAATTCAATTTCTTCTTCTTCAAGGTAAAGCCCAATCTCTATCATCCGTGTTATGAGTTCGATTGTTTCCGCTTCAGAGCGAGGTGGATAGTCTTCAACGTCAGTGATCGGATGACATTGAGAGCATCTGTCCTCAAAGAGAGCTTGCGCTTCTACTGCGTCATAAGTGTCGATTTCCGTTATATCCGTTTCATCTTCTACGTCCATTTCCATGGTGAAAGTTGCGATTTGGGCAGCTGCTCTCGCCTCATCCACACGCATCTGTTCTTGCCGTTGTTGCCGAACCGATGTCTGAATGTCTGGCGTAATCGCGATGAGATACGCTGAGACGGTCCACTCCTCTTCTATATGAATAGGTTCACCGATCATCGGCTTTATCGCCATGCGATTCACGAGACGGACCCAATCCGTGGGGGTGCGTGGTTTTGCAAGAATGGTGCGTAGGTCATGGCAGACAACGCATTTGCGCTGTAACACATGCTGGCCCTCCCGCA
The DNA here is from genome assembly GCA_021295715.1 of Candidatus Poribacteria bacterium. Classification (NCBI taxonomy): domain Bacteria; phylum Candidatus Poribacteria; species Candidatus Poribacteria bacterium. The sequence continues at coordinate 2,680 of JAGWBV010000160.1, forward strand.
ATTTCCGTTTTGATGCGAGTTCGTCGAGTGGTGCTTCTGTTGGCAATCCAGCGTTTTCAAGCAACTTACGGGTTCGCGCGATACCCTCCTCACTGAATGCCATTGTCTGTGTTCGCAATGCGGCCTCTCGGAATGTAAACGGTACTGACAATCCAATCAATAGATAAGTGCAAATCAGCAGGGTCGTACCGATATACGGCATGGCTTCCTCAAAGTGTCGGAAAAACCGGAGAATGGCAATTTTGATGAGGATTAACACACCGATGGTGATACCGAGCATCAGATGCGCGACGGTTCGAGGCGGTAGTTCGACTTGGTAATTCCACAAGCGTGGCACCATGTGCCACATCATAAAGACATAGAGGATCGCATACGCGTAGCCGATGAGTCGATGGAGCAGCATCAAGGACGGTGGAGCGGCACTTGTATGTGTCTCTTTGTCGAATGGGTAACCCCATAGTTTAAACATTAAAAAGACGGAGGCGTTTGCGAGTCCCAGAAAAATGAGACCCAAGATTGCACTCGTTGAAGTAGACATTTTAAACGTTCCTTGCGGGTAAGTGAAGTGGTTTGTCTCTTGATAGTTTCCGTGTTCGAGTTGAAGAAACACCGGATTTAGTCTACGAATAGACTAAATCCGTTCCTTGTATTACATTGAAAAACCCTGTACTGTTGTTGCAGGCTTGGTTTTTTGGTGCTATGCCGTGTAGATCCTTATTTCAGTTGCGACCTCACCAGAAACCTGCGCCTAAGCGGCGCAGAGCGCAGTCGAGGATCCCATAAATTAAAAACCTTCCTACGTTTCCAAAGTGGGACGATTTAATCGCGAATGATAGGGG
>JAGWBV010000160.1:3768-4451 GCA_021295715.1 Candidatus Poribacteria bacterium
ATCCACCTGCTCCGGGCGGCACGTCTGTCAATTGGAATGTGACGACAGTCAAGCCGTTGTGCATGCGTCCGTCACGGAAGATATAGTATTGATTCGGATCAAAACCGGGACCGGAAGATCCGTGAAAAATGAAGCCTTCTGCCCCTTTGTCCATTGAAAGCAGAAACATTTGGTGATCCATTCGGAAACCCTTTCCCAATATCTCATTGAGATACGGGACGAGTGTCGGGTGTGCGAGCATGTGTCGGAACGGGTCGCACCACGGCTCTTCCCAGTTGAGCATACCGCTGAGTTCGCCTCTGCCTTGTTCCCCTTTCAGTTCTTGGGAGCCGCCATCAAGGGTCTGGTCCCGGGGGCGGATGCGTGCTTGGTCACTATGTTTATCAATCGCTTCGTTGGCCAGGGCTACCTCTTCGGGCGTTAGCACGTTCTTGATAATAAGGTAACCGTTCAGATCGAATAGATATTTTTCGTCAGCATTCATTTTTTAACTTTCCTTACGGTTAAACAGTGTGAGATTAGGTTTTCACGTGCCTTTCTCACATCTGGAGGAACACCCCATTTCAGTTGCGACCTCACCAGAAACCTGCGTGTAAGTGGAGCGGAGCGCAGTCGAGGATCCCATAAATTAAAAACCTTCCTACGTTTCCAAAGTGGGACGATTTAATCGCGAATGATAGGGG
>JAGWBV010000160.1:4487-5207 GCA_021295715.1 Candidatus Poribacteria bacterium
AGGCAGGAACATACGCCATGTTGCCTGCGGTATAACGGGTTAGAATGGAGCGGCGCGGATGGTCGGCTGTCCACGGAAGCGTTCCATGCGTCACCGCCTCCGTGAAGATTGCCACATCGCCGGCGTTGCAGACGAGTTGTCGGATGTTCTCTTGGTGTTCTTGGTAAAGCCGCATCTTTTGTGGACACGGGTAGTTGCTCTTATGGCTTCCCGGTATAACGATTAACCCTCCCGCTCCGGGGGGCACGTCCGTCAATTGGAATGTGACGACAGTCAAGCCGTTGTGCATACGTCCGTCACGGAAAATATAGTATTGGTTCGGATCGAAGCCAGGACCGGAGGAGCCATGAAACGTATGCCCCTCTGCACCCTTGTCCATTGAAAGCAGGAACATTTGATGATCCATACGGAAGCCCTTTCCCAATATTTCATTGAGATAAGGAATGAGTGTCGGGTGTGCAAGCATGTGTCGGAACGGATTACACCACGGTTCCTCCCAATTGAGCATACCGCCGAGTTCCCCTCTGCCCTGCTCACCTTTTAATTCCAGGGAGCCGCCATCGAGAGCCTGTTCGCGTGGACGGATGCGTCCTTGCTCACCATGTTTATCAATCGCTTCATTCGCTATTGCTACCTCTTCGGGTGTTAGCACGTTCTTGATAATAAGGTAACCGTTCAGATCGAATAGATATTTTTCGTCAGCGTTCATGTTCGATTTCC
>JAGWBV010000161.1 GCA_021295715.1 Candidatus Poribacteria bacterium
TTCCATCCGACTTTAGCACCTGATACGCTAAAGGACTCTGTTCATATCTGCCGTAAGCGAATCGAAGTATAGAATTTGTTGGCAGTGTGAGACTGAGACTCCCGCGCGGCTGAATAGAGAGTTCTTCCGTCAAATTGAGATAATCAAACCGCACACCGAGTGCGACTGACAAAAACGATAGCGGATCATAACGCGCTTGTAGGTACCCTTCAGCACGCCGAAACGTATAATTAAAGTCGTCAAGTTTCCGCGTCCATGATGGTGCCTCGTCGCTTTCAAAATCTATGTTTTCCAGAGAGGATGTGTGTGTCCGACTTTTAGATGGACTGAAAGCGAGAAGGAATCCCGGTTCTAACTGAAACTTGGGTGTTAACTTGTAGGACACATCTTCGCGAAGGGTATACGTAGGGGTATTGATCTTTAAGTTGTAGATGAATCCGTCATTTTCGGTTGTAGCGTCTTGGTTTGAGGCACTACCGAAACTGATATTGAGAAAGTTGTGGGAGCGTGTAAGGGAGAGATAGGACGTGAGTTTATCAGTGAAATTAGAGCGGAGGTGGATGCCTTCCGCTTCAAAACCGTTTTTGAAGTAGGCGGAAAAATTAACTGCCTCTTCGATCTCTTCTGAGCCAACACCGGAGAAGTCAAAGTGATCTGTCGCGCCTAAGCCGTTGAGCGTCAGATGATGTTTTGGCGTAAGCGGATACGCAAATTTAAGTTGATAGTTTGACCATTGGGGGAACGTCCCATCAAAAAATAGACCTAAGATGAGATTGAGAGTGGTAAATCGTCCTGCGAGGGAGGCGTAACCCTTATCTCCAATTGTGGCTTCAACGAAACCGGAAGGCGATAAAATGTTCAGGTCGATCGCGCCTGCCCACTTCTTTTCCAACCGTTCGCGCGAACGGATGTCAATCACCGATTGCGAATCTAACCCGAATTCAGCACCGTAGCCACCGGCGTAGATATGAATATTTTCAATACTGTCCGAGTTAATCGTTGAAATGAGACCCCCAAAGTGGAACGGATAGCCGAGCGGGGTTCTATCGAGATAAAGAAGCGTCTCCCCCGGTGCACTCCCCCGGATGTAGAGGATGCCGAAAATATCGTTGGGGATACCGATGCTCGGTAGCGTCGTGAGTCCCTTAAGCGCATCACGCCCAGTCCCGGGAATCCGTGTCAACTCGCCACCTCGAATCTCTTTGCGGCTAATTGTCGGCGGTAGTAGACGTTGTCCTTCTACAAGAATGGGGTCAAGTCGTGTTGCTGCCTCCCGACTATCGAGGGTTTCGACAAACACGCCTTCTGTATTGATGAAAAACCGCCTGTGGAGCGTCTCCCCTGCGCGAATCTCAATCGGAATTTTAGTGGGTGTGTTGTAAGTTGGATGGGATATGGACAGTGTATATGTGCCGACAGGGATTTCAATGAACCGAAATGTGCCGTCTTTACCCGTTTTTTGAGACTGATCGGTTTCAACAATGCGCACCTCCGCTTCAATTAATGGGACATCGGTATCATACTGATAGACGGTACCTTCTATATCCCCTGTGCGGGGAAAAACTCGCTGCCAGAGGCTTCTTTTCGTTTTTCGGGGTTCACCTTCTTTAGGACTCTCCGTTTCAGCCGAAACAGAGAACGGCATCATGAGCAGAACACACAGAGCAGAATATAAGCAAAATTTCATGAAAAGGTTTGGACCTCCGCTTGGAACCTGAATTGTAGATTTTAACGCTAAATTAAATGTTCCAGTTGACACGGAGATCGCTTTTATCAGCAGAATGCAGAACAGCCAAGCCTATGAGGAATTCTCCAATTCCAACAATGACTTGGCTGTGAGTGTGAGACGGAAATTTATGTTTCCGGTGTTGATTTACTTCTGTGTTTAGAGAGGTTTAATCTTTTTGCAACCAGAGAGTTAGCAGCATCGCTCCAGCACCAATAACGGTCATACTTGGATAATACCACCACAAGAATCGGTTACGTTTTTTCTCGACGGCTTTCCTCTGCTTTTGGATCTTCGCGACCGCTCTTTTCCCCTTTTCAAGGGAGGCGGGATCGTCGTTGAGCAGCATCCAACGTTGAACGAACAATTCGTCCTCAGTCAGTTTCCGAATCTCTGCATCCCACTCGTCTAAAGGCGTTAGTAAGTATCCAAAGGAAGTAACGCCAATTACGACAAGGGTTGGAAGTCCGATGAGGTGTCTGTTTTCTTTCTGGGTATGCGAATTATGTTCTGTTTTCGTTGGTGTGGCGACTGAGACGTCTGCCAGTAGGATAGCACAGATTACCGTGCAGATGAGTGTAAGACGCGAGGCAAAGGGTAATGTCATGATTTTTCTCCTATGGATGTTGTGGAAAAAAAATGCCTTCAGTCCATCTCAGAAACACATCCGTAGTCGTGAAATTATTGAGGATTTCTGCGGTCAGCGCAGGATTGTACACGGCGAGCCATAAAAGCCCGTCATCTTTGCCGTGTTGCGCAAACTGTTCCTGTATCAAAAGCGCGTCCTTCTTTTCGGTTTCAGTTACGAAATGTTCAAGGACAGTGAAGAATTCTTTTCCTTGATCTTGATTGGGTAGATGCATTTCCATCCAAGCTTTCACGGGTGCTTCATCACGGACTGATAGTTTTTTTTCGAGCACAGCCAGTATCGCCTTGAGAACGTTTTCTCCGTTTCCATCATGCATCATCTGATACAGCATCACGTTTGCACAGCGATACTCCAGAGTTAGCTGATGAACGATCGCTATGTCTTCTTCGTTGGGTTTATTGATGAATTCCTTTAAAAAAGGATTGTATCTTTCCGGGTCAGGTTCTGCTACATTCAGGTAGTCTGCCAACGTTTTAAATGGCTTTTTTGTTCTATATTCTTGGGTAAGAAAGTCCAAATAGGTTTTAGAAGTTGTCACCTTACCGAGCTTTGTGAACTCTTGATCAAAAATGGGTCGTGGAAACAGCGTTTTTAGTTTTCTGAACGTGTCTTCCGGTGTGGGTTTGGAGGGTATAGGTTCGGCAATAAGGGTTCCGACAGAGGCTGTGTCATTGTCAGGGTCTTCTGAGCACCCTAACAATTGAAAAGCAATCGCGATAAGTATCAAAACTGTGAAACGTAGAGAATACTGCATTATCTTTCCTTCCGTCAAGACCCCATGCTTTAGCTTGGGGATGTAGACGGCGTATGGGTTTATTGTATCAAAAACATTTGATATTGACCTAAAAATGTGGTATAATTAAAGTATCAAGTTGGAAACCAGCAGTTTCAGCAT
>JAGWBV010000162.1 GCA_021295715.1 Candidatus Poribacteria bacterium
ACATTTTGAAACTTTTGGCGGGACAAGTGTGTTTTCTGATTCAAACCGAAAAGGAGGGGTTATAATGAGATTCAGCAGCTTCACACTCTTTTTATTCTTACTCATCTTAATATACGCGCCGCTTTGTGTTGGCGAGGTGCTGTTTGAGGATGACTTTGAGAAGAAAGAAATTGACAAGGGTAAATGGGCACCTACAGGAGGCTGGAACTTGGATGGCGGGACACTGGAAGTTAACGGCGGAGAAGTTGGGATGTCTGTCAGAGATGACTTCACTGACTTTGAATTCTATGTCGATTTTCACATGATAAACCCGCTCTGGGCATCGAATTGGGTTGTGCGTGCGAAAGACGTAAACAATTGTACGCTTGTTCAAATTGTGGCAGATAATCGTAATCAATTTTGGTGGTTTACGAGAGTTGGTGGTAATTATATCGTTAAAGATGACGATAAATTGGACAATGAGTCGGGTCTGCACCCTGAACTTGGTGAATGGTATACGATAAAGATCGTTGCCGAAGGTGAGCGTTACGATCTCTATTTGGGTGAGCAGGGCGAGGAACTCGAATTAGCTTGCACATGGGAAGATGAAACCAATGACAAGGGCGGCATAGGTTTCAGAGCAAGTGGAGGTGAACATAGTTTGTATGATAATATGTTGGTTACAACCGTAGGGCACAGTTTCGCAGTGAATCCCGCTGATGCCTTGCCGGTCACATGGGCAAAACTCAAGATGAGATAATAGGTTCAGAAGGAACGATTGAATGCACATCGAATTGCCATTTGTAGACTGCACAGACTTCATCAGCGACCGTTCTCGACTTCTTGAGCACAGCCATCAGAACGGCTATCTCTTTTTCCGTGGACTACTCCCGACAGGACCCGTGCTTGAACTCCGTCGACAGGTGCTCCATGTAGCAGCGCAGCACGAACTCCTTGAACCAGGCACTCATCTCGATGCCGCTATCCGTAGAAAAGGGGTCTTCATCTGCGAGCAGGACGGATCCGAAACCTTCAGGCGTTTCTACATTGACGTTCAGAAACTCCGACTCTTCCACGCCCTTCCCCATCACGAGCATATCGTGCGAGTTCTGGAAGTTCTGTTCGACAACTCTGTTTTGATTCACCCACGGCACATCTGTCATGTCATTTTCCCCGGAGAGCATCAGTATACCACCCCTCCACATCAGGATTTCCACCCAGTTCGCGGTGCGCAAGATACGTGGACAGTGTGGACGCCGTTGGGAGACTGTGACACCGAGTTAGGAGGCTTGGCGATTGCACGTGGATCGAACCGTCGTGGGTTCTTAACGGACAACGATGTCCGTTCATGGAAATTGCTTGAAGACAGTACGGAATGGGCATGGAATCCCTTCACGTGCGGAGATGTCCTCATGTTTCACAGTTTAACGATTCACCGAGGTCGCGACAACATGACCGAGGATCGCATACGGCTCGCAACGAGTGCCCGTTACCAGTCGATCAGTGAACCTGTTGATGAAGACGCTCTCACCGTTCATCTGGGGTGTGCCAAATGGGCGGAGGTCTATTCAGACTGGGAAACGGACGATCCGCTGAAATATTACTGGAACACAATCGACATGAATGTCCAGTCTGCTTTCCATCGCCGCAGGGCAAAACCTGCTGATGGATAGATCCACAATATGGATAAATACCAACTTTGTATGTCGCTATCAACTTCCAACAAAACCCCGAACATGTCGGGGTTTTTAGTTAAGCGCGTTCGGTAAAAAATACCTAACCTCGCCGGGCACGCTATATCAATAATTGTAAAATCTACTGTGAATCATTAGGTGCAAAAATGCAAAAAGAAAATCACGAATTGTTTGAAGCCCTACAACCTATCCCCGATCGATTGGTTGTCCTCACCTTTGATGATGGTAACAAGTCGGATTATGCTTATGTTGGACCGCTATTGAAGCGTTACGGGTTTGGGGCAACGTTTTTCATCACTGAAGGTCTAAATTTCCTCAACAGCAAGGCGCATTATGTCACATGGGAGGAGATCCGTCAATTGCACGAGGAAGGCTTTGAGATAGGGAACCACACCCGTCATCATAAACATACCAACACACAATCGAAAGAGGAATTGCTGGCGGACTTGATACACATTGATGAACGCTGCGAGGAATACGGTATTCCTATCCCTGAGACCTTTGGCTATCCTGCGGATTGTCGCGGACCCGAAGCGATAGAAGTGTTGACGGAAAAAGGGTATCGTTTCGCACGGCGTGGCATTGGACCGGAGTTTCCATTTCATCCGGAAGGCGGACGTGGACCGGCTTACGATCCGAGTGTCTATCACCCGTTGGTCGTTCCGTCAACGGGTGTCCCTGGTCCGAACTACGGATTCGAGGATTTGGTGTGGGCGGTTGAACAGGCACAGGACGGGAAAATCGCTGTCCTGACGTTTCATGGTGTGCCTGCCCTTGAACACCCGTGGGTTGATGTCTCACCTGAACTGTTTGAAACTTACATGGATTATCTTCGGGACAACGGTTGTACCGTTGTTGCGTTGCGCGATCTGGCGAAATATGTTGACCCATCAGAATCGGCTGGAAAAAGCATAACCTATTGGCCGTAAAGATCCAGAAAGTGGCAGGTGGTGTGGAACAAGCAACGCGCCTGAAGCGCGCGGAATTGCGTAAAAATTAGGCAAAAACGCTTCAGATCCCTAAAAGAGACTTTTTCTTGAAAAAAAAGTAATAAATTTGCTAAAAAAGGGGTTTTGAGAGCAAAATTATGCATTTTTCTTACAATTTTATTTGACAAACCTGTTTTGAGGGTGTATAATTAACATTACCTTTTGAAAGAAAGGTGAACTTGTTCTTTGAAAGTTAAATAGTGAACGTGACGTGCCTATTAATAGCTTGTGAGTACACTTCAATTTTTTGAAGATGTGCTTCAATACTTGTGAGTATACTTCAATTTTTTTTGAAGATGTACTTCGAAACTTTTGTGGAGAGTATGATACCGGCTCAGGACGAACGCTGGCGGCGTGGATTAGGCATGCAAGCCGAACGAGAAATCGAGCTTCGGCTCGATGGAAAGTGGCGAAAGGGTGAGTAACGCGTGGGTAATTTACCTCTGAGATGGGGATAACAGTCTGAAAAGACTGCTAATACCAAATACGATTCGGTTGACTTCGGTCGGCCGTATGAAAGGTGGCTTCGGCTGCCGCTCGGAGATGAGCCC
>JAGWBV010000163.1:0-1734 GCA_021295715.1 Candidatus Poribacteria bacterium
AAAGTTACTGTTCACGATATAATGGTCAATTGCCCCAAACACGGGAAAGTCCCATACACAGCATCCTCCGATCTTGGCAGTGAAGCGGTTACTCTGTACTGCCCCCGCTGCGAGAAAGAAGCGCGCCAGCAGCACCTGCACCCGACATCTCCATATCCAATTCAGGGCACATCGCCATCGGTTATCGAGGCATGCAATCGCGGTGACTGAGGATAGACACACCGGCAGTCTGCCGACCGTAGGGGTTGGGTCTCCCAACCCGCATCGAGCATCGTTAATTAACGAAAGGAATAACCGCATGAGAAAAGAAAGAATCTCCAGTGATGTTGAGAGGAAATTACGGTTAGAACTCGACGAAAAGGCGAATGCACTTGGTATCTCACGAGCGAAACTCATTGAGATTTCCCTCAAATCCGAACTCGGACACTTCAACGTCCACAAAGAGAATAAACGCCTCACCGAAGCGAAGGCGCGGTTAGAAGGGCAGGTTTCAGAACTCACAGACACGTGCGACGACTTGGAATCACAGAAGAATCAACTTACCGTACAACACAGCGATCGAATCAATGAGATTGCATCCGCCCTCGGTGTTCCCAACACTCTCGGCCACATCAAGCAACGGATTGATGAACTCCAGACCGCTCAAGACGAATTGAAACAGGAGAAGACCGAACTCACCGAACAACGTGATGAATTTGAGAAGCTCCTACACGCCGAAACAGATGTCTGCAATAAATACGATGCGCAAGTAAAATCGCTGAGAAAGGAACGCGATACCTTCAAAGCAGCAGCCGAAGAAGCCCGGAAACAGCGCGACACCTTCAAAGCGAAATTTGAAGACGCAGAATCCAATTACCGCGTTTGTAGCACAAAACTTACATTACTCCTGACGCGCAGCTGGTGGGACCGACTCTGGAACGTCTTGCCCTGGATTACGGAAATATCACTACCCATTGACGAAACAATTGAATAAAAAAAACCGACTCCTCCATTTCCGATACACCCACACACGCTACAATCGCGAGGGCGAAGTCCTCTCTCACGATACCGGTCCCATTTCCGGTTATACCGCGAAGTCCGTGAAGCTCACGCTCGTGAAACGGTTCCATTTGCAAGCGTGGGATTCTTGGACATGCCTCCCCAACGGGACTTATAAGCGTTCCCATAATTGTAACCAGTACCGCGGTATTATTACTGTCGAACCCATCCCCGAACCGTAACGAAGGTGCATCACGGGTAATGTGTGCCGTGCTTATTGCCGGGAATACGGCAAACGCACACCACATGCCGCAAAGCATTTCGGAGAACCTTGTCATCAATCCATTCGGAAACAAATACCGCGTCCACGTCAGAAAGCAATACGAAAGACAGGTTAAGCAGGGGGTGGTGTGTGGTGTGTCGGTTCTTGGTTCGTTTTGGGCTGGGTTTGGGTCATTGGCGGTTGGGCGCGTTCGCTTGCATGGGCTTCTGGGCTGCGTTCCGCTACGCTTACACGCAGGTTTTCGGTTCAGTCTCGGCTGGGTTTGGACATCGCACGGAAAACAGGAGAAAATATGACAAGTAATCAGAGCGAAATCGTCAGCAGTGGACGCGCGTTTTCTCGCGGTTTTTCCCGGATTTTGCCCCAATTTCTGCCCAATCCTACGATACCACTCCAAAAAAATTGAGCATTTTCAAAAAAAACAGCGAATTTCGGCAAAAAAGTGTGATTTTTTTACGATTTTACTTGACATA
>JAGWBV010000163.1:1851-6373 GCA_021295715.1 Candidatus Poribacteria bacterium
AAAAGTTCCATCTGCGGAAGTGCTTGCAGAAACTTGGCGAAAAAGTCCGGGCTTTGGCGCGCCGCACTGGCACGAAAGGCATTGGGTCTGGCTTTCGCCACATGGCGATGCCCGGACAAAATGCGGTTCTCCGATCCAGCCCCCCAAAGCGGACGAGGTCAAACCCCACGAACAGCAACTTTGGGAAAAGTGCTGGCGGTGCAATACAATCCGGCCTTGGGGCGGATGCGGAAGCAAATCACATCAACCGAAATGGGCATTCTCGCTGCTGGTGGATGTTGACAAAACTCCCAAAGCGAAACCCGAACCCGAATTAGCAGATGTTGATTCCCCTGCCACCATTCTCGACCTTCTTCAAAAGATGGCAGATTGCCCTATTTTCGGAAACTGGCTCACTGAAGATGAAATCGTCGCTGTTGCCACCAAGCACTTCAACCTCAAAGTCAACGCCGCGTCCCTGCTCGATCTGCTCCGTCCACTCTGGCGCGAGAGGAAAATCGAACACAAACAGAACCCCTTCGGTCAGCATACTTTTCGCTTGAAAGGAAACATCTCATGAAAAAAACCTTTTTCCTTTATCCAACCACCGACAGCGATATCGTGCTAAGTGGCTACCCCAGCTGGGTACGCCACTCCGATGTCTACCCGTTTCGGGTTTACACCTTTCTCCTCGATGAAGGCTCCAGCAAGCGCATCGGGGAAAGATCTGTCACCATCAATAGTGTCGAACTCCTTACCGATGAAAATGATTCCGCATCACCGGCTCAGGTTCCGACAGAGCAGCTCACACTCAATTTCACGCCCTGGAGGCGATAACACCAGTTAAGGGGGTGCTGCAACACCCCCTCACCAAAAACCTAAGGATCAACGCATGAAAAAACAAGTCAAAGTCACGCTTTTCGGCGCAAAAGGAAAGCGGACGCTCAACATCGCAACACGTGGCGGGTTCCTAACTCGGCACATCAAAGCCCCCCGCGAAGCTGTTCCGTCTTTGTTTGGGGATGTCCGACTTCACAAACCGGCTGCAACGCCGCCTGTAGAAGTTTCCGCGCCTTCCACTCCGACTCCGGTGAATCCAAAACCCGATGAGGTTTCCCCTCCGACGCTGCTCGAAGTTCTGAAGTGGATGCACGCTTCGGAAAATCATACCAACTGGCTCATCATCGACGAGATCCTGTTCGTCGCGACAAAATCACAACACATTGCTCGATGCCCTTCGATTGCTGTATAAAAAAGGGTGTTTGGAATATAGGCTGAACAGGTTCAATCAACATACGTTTCGCCTCATTGAAAAGCAAGAAAACCATCTGAAATCTCTGCTCGTTGAAGTGGACACTATCCTCAGCAAAGGGGACGCATCATGAGCAGACAATCCCTTTTCATGTATTACCGCGCGCGAGAAAAAGAGCAGCAACACGAAACCAGAACCGCTTTCAACCTCGAATTCAATGATGAGCATTTCGCAATCGCCACGCCCCAGTTTTGGGAGGCGTGGCGCGATGAAGGGAAACGGGTAGAACTTCGCCGTCAATACGCGCCCGGGAAATACCCTGCAGATCAACTCGGTCTGCAGGGGCAAAAACCCGTCTGGGTGGTTTTCATAAGTCGAGCAGCGAAAGAGAAGTTTGAGCACAAACACGCTACACCGGAAACATCAAACGCAAACGGTGAGCTTAAGGGGTTAGGATGGCACGCGACACGCGATAACACCGGAATGTTTCTCGACGAGCGAAACAAGACATGGCGTTCAAAACGATCGCCTGTTGTCGCGTGGCTTAACTACAATAGCGATCGCTATTCAGTCAACGTCGTTGATAGTGCTTTCAAACTTACCCGCCCAATTCCTACCTCTATTACCAAACTCGGCGAGGCAGTGGATTGGGTCTATCAATATAGTAAATGGAGAAACTAAATGTCAAAAAAAACGAAATGTTGTGTCCGAGACTGTGGCTCTCATGACACACATGAACACCGAGGCAAAGGAACGGATAACCTCGGCAGATCAACCACCTTTATTCTCCGCATTTGCGATCCTTGTAAAGATGGGCTCATGGAGAAGAAAGTCAACTATACCTTCTACAAATGCGGCACGATTGTGTTTGTGGAAGAACTCTACTAATAAGGATGGGGGCGGGGAACCACCGTCCCTATAAAATATGATATTCAACTTTTATCTACGCAAAAACCGGCACAAAGGGGAAATGCGCACAGTAGAAAGGCAAAACTTCGCGAAAGTCCGGCAACTGCTCATAGCGCGGGGTGTGAAGAACGTATCCAAACTGGACTATCAGGAAGCAATCCAACTCCTCGCAAAGTGGGTAGCAGAAGAATGTGGCGGACATTGCATGCGCAACGCCGCCACTGGGCACCGCAGAGCGGGCATTGCGGGCGATACCAGTAGCGATCGGTTTTCGGCTTCATAAGCGCACAGAGCAGCAGGTAGGCGTTCCCGGAACTTTCACGCGGATACGCCCACCCAAATTAGGGGAAAGACGAAAGCCTATCATCACAGCAAAATGTGTCAAGTAATATTTACCGCTTTAGTGTCTCAGTTGTCCACCGCGGCGCGCGTTTTCTCGCGAGATCGCGCCCAATTCCCTCCCAATTCACACGGCTGGACACAAAAAAATGACCTAATTTCGCAATTTTTTACGAAAAAAGGTCGAATTGGACAAAAACATTACAATTTTTTACGATTTTACTTGACATATAATCTTATATAGTGTATAATTAAGTACATAAGATGAGGGGCGTTGCAGCGCCCCCCGAACCAAAAACCTAAGGATCAACTTCGGCTTGGCTTTTAATAGCATATCATAAAGCCCTGCCGGAAGTCAAACGAAAGGGCTTCAAAATGCGACAGGTTTACCGCCTGCCCACAATCCATAGGAGAAAAATGATGGATCGCAACACGATGAACGAAACCTTCAAAAAGCATGATCTGAAATGGCGCACGGCTGAATTCCACTTCGGCGTTGGTGCCATCGACGAAGGCTTCCACCCTCGCGATTGGCTGCTGGTAGATACTAAAACTGACAAAGTCGTCGCACTTGGTGATAGCAAGCACGGCACCACAAGTACTCTGCCTACCGCAGGAAAAGTTTATGAGAAGTTAACCGCATCCGATACTGAACCCGTTGAGACTGAAGAATCCAACCCAGTTCTCGAATGGTTCGACAACAAAGATAAATCTCGCTACAAGAAACATGATGAGCGAGTCGATTCAATCCCAGAAACTGCTGTTGCAATCGACAGTAGCAGCAGACGGTATGCAATAGAGCGAGGGACCGTAATTCGCTATAGGTCTTTCAAATCCGAAACTTTCTGCCGTCGTGAAAATTTCGGAAACGCCGCTTTCGCTCCCTCTGAAGTGAAAGCCACACTGGAGGCAAAGAGAGGATAAACATGCTTACATTAATGAGAAACGCCCAATTTAGAGATTACTTGCTTGCTGATCGAAAAATTAGAATGCAATGCAGTTCTAATTTCTTCAATACCTATATCAGCATCAACGTTGACCTTGAAAATGAAACGATTGAAGAGGTCAGCGTCGACGACAAGGCTGCATACGTTGCTATGCTTGATAACCTTGATTTCACTGTGTCCGAAACTAACACATGGGACGAGCTCGTTGAGATGCTCGACGCGAACATCATTGAAACCGCTAAGGACAATTACTTTGAAATTTTCAAAAAGCGGGAAAATGAAACACTCGCAGATTACTGTCAGCGTATCCGAGAATCTTCAGAATCCAGCACGCGCGAAGTTGCTGAGTTTCTCGAAGCAGACATCAACGATACGCATAGCGATGCTGATCGTTATGTTGGTGTTTTCAGTGATAATTCAGCGGTCGTCGAAACTGATAGCGATGACCTCGCTTACGACTCACTCAATGATCTTCTCAAAGATGATGAACAGATTGAGCGAGAAGCACGAGAGGACAAAGAGTTTGCGAGCGAGGCAGGATATATAGCGTAAAAAAACGCCACGCGGGGAGCGTTGAATCCCCGCAAATTATCTGCGGTGAAAAAGCCCAGAGAAAAAGAGGAAACCTAATGCGAACGTATGCAATTTTAGCCAAAGATAGTGAACGTCCCAGTATCCTCGATCATCGCGATAACAAAGAAACTGATCTTGACCCGGCTATTATTCTCGCATTCCAAAACCATCTCATACGCGAGGATTGCCGTCTGATCGCACATCAGCAGGATTTTGAGATATGGCATATATCCCCAAAATTGCTCCGAGCATCTGAAATTGAAGGAGCAGTCCCGCGTCGAGTTCCGATACAGATATGTCTGATGAGGAATACGACGATGCCCTCGCTGAACAATTTGGGGAAACTAACGAAAAAGAATAAAATCCAACCCAGCAGGCGGGAACGCCAACCGCCTGCACACAATCCACAGGAGAATTTACAAATGAGTAACATCACAGGTTTCTTACTGATGAAGATCTGTGATACTTTCGATATTGCTATTGAAGATTTTCTGCGCGATATCTATAAGGAGGAAGAAGCAAC
>JAGWBV010000164.1 GCA_021295715.1 Candidatus Poribacteria bacterium
ATACCCAAAAGACTCATGGCTTCCTTCCTTTTCTCCTTGATACGGGATGCGATTATCATACAATAGATTACACATTAAATCAAGAATTTGTTTTCGGTTGGTCAGGGACATTCAGTTCTCCGGTAGGAGGGATCTCCGAATCCCGACCTATTTCGTAGAAGCGACAGAAAGAGGAAATAACGGAGGCGCAGGAAACTAACCGTCTCATAGGACGCGATGGCACAGGTTAACAACCTATGCCACAAAAGGTAACCTCCAATCGGAAACCTTTGATTCGTTTAAAATTGTCCCAACTTTTGTGTTATTGGGCGATAGGTTTAGGTTGGATTCACGTTCAAATGTTACGATAGTGTAACATTTGGTAGGTAACGGTTATTTGCCTAAAACCCAGTAGCCATAGGGGTTTATAGACCTTTTTCTTGTTTTTTTCGTTTTGCAGAAAAATAATTTGGCGGGAAGTGTAACATTTTTCTGAATGTTCTTGCTGAGGTGATGTTATGTTGGTAGCGTCTGAATCGCGGATTGACGCGGATTTCACAGATTTCGCGGATTTTTGGGGACCTCTGTGTATCCAGTGTCCTTTGTTGGGCATTGAGTTCCCTATCCATTGCTCACGGGGCATTTCGTTTCAAAATACCGTGGAAAATCTCTAAATTGACACCTATGATCTGGCTTCCATTCAAACCAACCTATACACTTAATTGATACCTATAAATTCCACTGCGTTGCCCAATCTACAATCTTAATTTGTATTTACATTATATATGGTAATATATCCAGTTTAAAAAGGCAAATTTATTTTTAACAGGACTTACGCAACTTTGACCGTAGCGCGCTGTTAGATGGAGATTCCCTCAAAAATAGACGTTCTGGTGGTACAGACTAACGGTTTCCTATTTTTCTAAAAGCAGGGCGTTTTGAATTCGCACACCCTGCAAAGCGAGGTATTTTTCTTTATCTGGTTGCTTTTCAGTTCGTATACGTTGGTATCCTTATCAGATCACTGCTTATTACAGGGCGGTTGATACGCATTAATTAGATCGCGCTCTTTTGCTTTACGCTGAGTTTCGTTATTCTCCCGATGGGTGCAAATTACATTACCACCGAGCGGATCTGCACACTCCCATTTTTCGTGATGTGCCAGTCGCCGCTCTTCAAAGGAATGCGTTTGACCGATATATAAGAGGGTATGATTTCTTTGAGAATCACGTTTTGAAAAAACATAGACTCCGCCGACATCTTTAAACGTTGTCTCGCGGGGATAAACCCCAAATTTATATTCTCTACCAGATTGTCCGGTAAAAGTCACGTCTGCTATTTTTGCCATTTTAAATCTCCTTTTTATATCTGGTTTCTCAACTCTTGAGAGACACCAGATTCGGATTGCTATATAGTTTTTCGATTGCGATGCACAATCGACTTGTAAGCACGCGATAGCCTCACGCAACTGTTCAACGATACCCCTTTCACCTCACTGGGACTTCAGGATATGGGAACACTCAATTGTGCAATCCGCTTGCTGGAAACGCCACAAACACGCAATTCAATGATGTGAAAGTCACCACTTGATTATAAAGACTGCAGTTTTGAGGCGATTTCGTGCATAAAATGAAAAAATCAGGAAAAATTTTTCTCTCAGTGAAGAGAAACCCCTATCTACGAGATACGGCATCCTTTTCTTTTTCAACATTGGCTACTTCACGGACGATGGATCGCGAAGTCTGCACGGCTTCCCTTTTCGGGATTTTATCGGAATGCTGGATTATCCTTTTCACTCAGTATTTGTATTTAATTCTCGGTTTTCATTCTCCATAACGAAAACCCATGAAAGTCTTTCCATAATTTCACGCAATTTCACCAACTTTTAGAGACAAATTCAGCTTTTTTCATAAAGTTAAGTCTTTAAGTATAGCAATGTGGATTTTCCCTATTTATCACTATAGTCCACATTGCGGAAAGGAGTTTGCATTGTCAGATGAGAGTCGAAGAGTTGATGATGAAATCTCAGCACTTATCATCGTGCATGAACCCTTGCTGAGACGCATCATTGGTTTGCGTGTTGATGATCCTGTTGATAGAAAGGATGTTTATCAAGAAACGGTGGTTGCGATCCTCGAACATTTGCGTAAGGGCAAATCGGTGGAACACGCGAAAGCGTGGATGGCAGGGATTGCGAAAAACAAGTGTGCTGATTTTCATCGTCGTGAGAAAAGAGTATCAATCATGATGCGTTCGGTGGCGGTGTGAGTATCGCCGATGACCAGCATCAAGCGGTTGTCGTCAAAGAGATTCACACTGTAATTTCGGCGATGAAGTCTATTTATAGAGATGTCGGCGATTTGCATATCCAAGGGCACACCGCCTGCGAGATTTCGGAGCAATTAGAGATTCCGGAAGGGACAGTGCAATCAAGACTTCGCAAGTTTCGGCAGTTGATACGGGAGTATTTGGAGATGGATACACGCCTGCCGAAATAGAAGAAGTCGTAGGATTGGGAACTTGATTGTTTGTTCTAAGCCAGGGACATAGTCCCTTGTGCAACGGAGAGAAATCTGTAGGAAAAAGATAAGAAAAGTTCATTTTTCTAAAAAAATCACTTTTTTTCATCCAAAAGTGACGGTTTTGCCAGAGTTATCCGACTTAATATAATAACAAAAGTTGCTACTGTCAAAATTTTAGGCATTCAGATGCCGTTTTTGGCTGAAAATAATAGCAGTTTGAATTAGCATAGTTTTGTGAGCGGCAGTCTTCCCTATTTTTTTCAGGTGCGTCGAGGGTATCGTAACTACCCATCGACGCGGCACTGCCATAGAACCATTATGACAGTGCTAACTGAAATTATANAGCACCTTATATCAGAACAAGAGGATTGCCAAGAATGCAAGACCCCCTCCCTTTTGCCTTCTCATATCAATCCCCTATCGGAAAGGAATTTTCAATGAGACACCAACACCTCTTTATATGTCTCTTTTTGCTTGCTTTAATGCCGCTGAGTGCCAAAGCACTCCCACCCCCTTCACCGGCAGGCGGAAACTATTTAGCCCTTGACGGGATCGATGACTACGCCGTTTTAGATTTTGAAACCTTCGGTTTACTTTTACCCGAAGGCACGGACGAATACACCGTTGAAGCATGGATATATCCAACCACACCGCCTGCCGATGATATACACGCAATGATACTCAGCCAACAGGTGCGGATGGATGTCGTCAATGATGATCACGTTGGATGGGAGCGCATAAGGAACACTATCGATTGGCAGAAGGGAGATTTATTCCTAAGAATTCAAGCGCATGTTACGCGCAGCGGGAAGGTCTCTGAGACAGGCTACAGCCCGAAAGCACTTCCGCTGAACCAATGGCATCACATCGCTTTCCAAGCGAATGGGCATCAGACAACAACAATCGTTAACAATTGGACAGCCAGTTCACGACGAACTACAACGATTGCACACGATCTGTCAAGCATCGAGCGTCCAAAGGATTTTGTGCTTGGCGGCTTTGGACAGAAAATTAGTTCCAAGCTTCACAATCACTTTTGGGGTGCTTTTGCAGGATATATTGATGAGGTCCGCAGAGGGTTTCACGCCGCACGGCAAGTTCAAGAATGACGCAAAGACAGTTGCGTTGTAGCATTTTGATGAACCGGTCGGAACGCGAAAATTCTCGGATGCATCAGGCAATGCTCACCATCTGGAGGGCAAAAATGGTGCCAAGACCGGCATCCCGCTGACAGTCAAAACACAATGAAACCTTTAAGAAGACTTCTATCAGCAATTGTACTCGGGGCTCATTTGTAGGCAGTATCTCTGTCCGAACTCGTTTCGTATAGATGGCTTCGATACGACATCAAGAACCATAGGCGCGTCAAAGATTTCAAGCGTCGGTTCAAATCTCGTATCGAAATTATACAGTTTCCGAAAGCGGACAAGATATTGATGACGCACACCTAACAGCAACAGAAACAAAATTATCGCCTCGTCGAAGGATGCCCACGGCACCAACGGTTTACCAACCGGTCGGACTGTCGGGTTAATGTCGGATGAGTATGGGAAAAGAGTGTTATGAGGGAACTCTATCTCATCATTATTTTACCGAAAACCCTCTAATTTTAATAAGCGGTGTTGTTTCCTACGTTTGAGATGTTTTGTGCATCTATGGTTAAAACATTACCGTTTCTACTACAAAGTGAAGGAGATAAAATCTCATGCAAACTCACGTAGCACAACTGACGAAACAGCGTCTCAGCGATTTCTTCGTCAAAGAAGATGGGCATGTTGCCCATAAGAACGCTTTAGTCGCTGGGGCTGTCGTAACAGGTGCAATCCTTGCATCAGTGATACTCGCACCCGAAGCCGCAGCATGTTCGAAGCAAATACCGTGTGGAAATAATCTTAATTGTTTCGATCCTCCCGGATGTTGTTGGTACACTGATGCAAATGGTCATGCGTATGAGGACTGTTGTTAATTAAAGTGGGAAGCCGTTTATAAGTAAGATGGCTTTTCACATAAAATAAGCGAGGACTTATCATTTACGTAAAGTCGTATTTGCCTAAGTTCTCGCTTCATTTTCCACTTGAGCTGAACCAATTGTGTTTATGAAAATGTTCACTGATACCCAAAAACATCTTGCGTTGCTCTGAAAGTTGAAGTTGAATCTGACGAAAAGCCGGACGCATTGAATCCTATTTCGTGCTGTTGAGGCAGTAGGCAAACTGCGTACACACTGGGAAAAACTCAGAGCGGAGTATCGAAACCAGCCTAAGAAATGCTGACAATTGCCTAAATTTGTGGAGACTGGAAATTCTTGTGAAAAAGTACATATTACTTACACTAATTCTGACTGTTGTTGTTGTAGGTCCCTTTGTTTATCAGCAATGGAGTGAAGCGAAACGGTTGCGATATATTAGAGAGACAAAACAACTTGCTTCTCAGGTTCATGCGACATCTTTGGCGGACTATATCCAGCAGTTGAAACAGATTTCACCAGACAGCACGCAGCTGCTCCTATTCACAGGGAACACGCAAGCGCAGCTGGAACCGTGCGGTTGTTTCATTGGGCAATCAGGCGGACTCCCGAGACGTGCCAAAGCGATCTCCCGTATCCGAGAAACCGGGTTCTCTCCGCTGTTGATAGATCTCGGTGGTGTCCAACCTTCTCAACTCCCAAGCATGAAAACGCATTCATTTGAAGCGGATGACCTTTCCGCTGATAATGAGGTTATTATGCGAGACCAGCATCGTATACAAACAACTCTTACAGCAATGGAAATAATGGGGTATGATGCGTTTTTTCCTTTTGATGCAGAGACTGAGATTATTCAAAATCGGGAAGTTGACCTATCTTTTACATTTTTAGATTCGGATTTGACGCAAGATTCTGACTCGTATTTAATAAAAACAGTTGGAGAGAAACGAATCGTCATGGTCACATTGGACCTTAAAGACCCAGCGGAAGTAGCACTTGTGTCTAAGAAGCTCAATTCGCTTCTCTCTGAAGTTCAAGCACAATCTGATTTCGTTGTTGGACTGAGCCATTCACCTATAGAAGTCAATAGAGTGTTGGCACAGAAGTATCCGAGTTTTTCAGCGATTTTGAGTCCATACAAAGGCGAAACCGAAAAAATTGGCGAGGTCTTGCTGGCGTATTGTAATGCCAAAGGGAAAATACTTGGCGCGTTGATGCTAACCGACACAGAGATGGACATTCAGCAAATTGCCCTAACCGAGCATGTCGCCGACGATCCAGACATTAGGAGACTCTTGGATGATTTCTATCATCAAGTCGCTACCGACCATCAATTGCAGATTATCAGTCACCGATTGTTTTCTTCCCAACAAGAAGAACAAGATGATAAAAACAGTTATATTGGTTCTCAGACCTGCCAAGAATGCCATCAAAAAGAATTCAGCCAGTGGTCGCACTCCTCCCATGCGACAGCGTTTAACACCTTGCGCACGGTTGGTAGGGAGTATTATCCAGAATGTGTCACTTGCCACGTCACTGGATCGGGGTATGAAAGTGGTTACCAGATAGGTAATCCCAAGCGCGAGCATCTTGTGGATGTGGGATGCGAAACCTGCCATGGTCCTGGTAAACTACATGCCTACACACCGCTGAAAGAGAATATTCGCGGTCAAGTTCCTGAAAAAGTTTGCACGGCGTGTCACACGCCCGAACATTCTCCGGGATTCGACCAACTTATTGAATATGTTATGTCCGAAGTTGATCACAGTCGAACTCAGTTGAGCCTCAAGCAGATCCTTGAACAGCGCATGCGTGGACCTATGAAGCCAGAGGTTGAACTCTTTGTGATGTCGTTTTGCCCTTACGGTGTGCAAGCAGAGCAGGAATTGCTGCCGTTTTTTGAAAAGTATGGGGATACCATCGACTTCAAGTTGCGGTTTATCATAGGGAAAGAAGAGGAATCAGCCGAAGATGCGAATGGAGATATTAGGTTTACAAGTCTACATGGTGAACCCGAGCTTATTGAGAATAAACGCCAAATGGTCATTGCCGAACTCTATCCAGATAAACTTTTTGATTATCTGCTCTGCCGGTCAGATCACCTTGAGGAAGCGTGGGTGAATTGCGCTCAGGAAGTGCAGAAAAAATAACGAGGCAACTCCTTGAGGAAGTACAAAGGACGAAAGAACTCAGCGTCAGAGGGTCTCCAACTTTGGTGATTGATGGACGGATTATTGACGGTAGCCTTTGGCGTGGGAGGGTAAGTGAAACCTGTCGTTAACGAGGAGGTACATGATGTTAGTATGTCCGAAACCTACCATGCATCTACATAAATTCCGGCAGAGCAACCGGATGTACGTCGCTGACCTGAGCCAATGTCTTGTGTTGGAAATTGATGACATTGTCTGGGAGATTCTGGATCTGTGCCCATCCTTTTCAAGTGAGGAAATCGTAGAGAAGCTTGGGAAAAAACATGACACTGAGTTGGTCGTTGCGGCATTAGATTCGCTCGCAACAATGGAGCAGCAGGGACTTCTTTTTTCAAATTTTGAAAATAGATCGCCGGCGTTAGAGACAGAAACTCCCCAGAAATTGAAGATTCTTGTCCTCCAAAGGAGTCCTTATGCGACTGACATTACACTTGCTGCTGGAGGGGTGTCAGTCGCACATCACAATCTCATTAAGTCTCTGGAAGTTTATGCGTCTCTTGACGTGGTAGGTGATCGCGACGAAAGGTTTAATGAGAGTGTACAAGGTATCAGGTTCCAAGTCAACGATAAATCTGCTCTTTTAAAGTTGATGGCGAACAATTATGACGGTGTGCTGTTGGAAACTCATCAGGATAATGGGTTTCTTTCTCTCCTACATTGTATTAATGCCCCGTTTATGGTCCCTATTCATTCTGCAAGAGGCCACAATAGCAGTTGCATTAACAGAGGTCTACTCTGGTATGCGGCGATGCGCCCTTTTGATGCTTTTTTGGTTCCAACAAACTCAGTGCGGGACCTGTACGGTCGATTTGTCTCTGACAAGAATATGTTTCATGTTATACCGTGGGGGGTTGACCATAACAAATTTCGTCCATTGGACAAACAGGAAGCGAAAAATGAAGTCGCAAAGATGCTCAATGCTCCTCAAATTGCTTCTTCACCGGTTGTTGGTTTCTTCTCAAGATTTCAGCCAGAAATCGCAAAACGCCTTCCCGAAGTGTATTTTTTGATGACGGCACCGACGCTAAATATCTACGCCCATCAGCAGCTCCCGCCGAACCTGATTTGCGCCCCACAACAACCCAGGGAGCAACTGGCACGACTGATAAATGCTTTTGATGTTTACTGCTTTCCATCAATGGTGGGTGAAGAAACGTTTGGGCTTGCCCTCTTAGAGGCAATGGCTTGTGGCGTTCCACCCGTTGTGCCCCGTCTGGATGGACTGCCTGAGGTTGTCGGCGATGCCGGACTTATTGTGCCTGCCCTTGCTTATGAGCATGAAATCGGGAGCTTCGCTGGTACGGTTTCACCCGATGTAATGGCTGATGCCGTCAATACCCTTCTTACCGATGAGAAGGCACGATTGGCATTAGGGCAGAAG
>JAGWBV010000165.1 GCA_021295715.1 Candidatus Poribacteria bacterium
TGACAATTTTCATGTACCCGCCGCCTGCCAACTTCTTGAATTTGACGAGAGCGAACTCGGGTTCAATCCCTGTCGTATCACAATCCATCAGGAAAGAGATAGTTCCGGTCGGAGCGATAACACTAATTTGGGAATTCCGATAACCCCAACGTTCTCCCTTTTCAAGACAGACATCCCAATCCGCTTTTGCAGCATCTAAAAGATCGGGTGGGCATGCTGTTGAATCGATACTGTAAGCGGCATCGCGGTGCATCCGCATAACGTCCAACATAGCGTCGCTATTGTTCGCGTGCCCCGCAAAAGGACCGATACTTCCCGCAATCTCTGCACTTGTTTGATACCCCTTACCACTCAGGATAGCAGTAATGGCACCTGCGTAGGCAAACGCTTGGTCACTGTCGTAAGGAATGCCTAAACGCATCAAGAGTGCCCCCAAGTTAGCATAACCGAGTCCGAGGGGACGATATTCATGAGAACGCTGTGCTATATTTTCCGTTGGGTATGAAGAGAGGTCTACGATGATTTCCATCGCAGTGGCGAACACACGAACAGTCGCTCGGAAACCTTCAATGTCAAAGGTGTTATCATCTCTCAAGAATTTGGCAAGATTAATGCTGGCGAGGTTGCAGGCAGAATCGTCTAAGAAGAGGTATTCACTACACGGATTACTTGCGTTAATCCTGCCCGTGTTTTTACATGTATGCCATTTCTGAATCGTGCTGTCGAACTGGACACCCGGATCTGCGCATGCCCAAGCGGCATAGGCAATCTTTTCCATCAGTGTTCTGGCATCATATTCGTCGGCAACTTCGCCACTTGTCCGGTACGTCGTTTTCCATGAATCTCCCTGTAAGTAGGCATCCATGAAATCATCTGGAATCCGGACGGAGTTGTTGCTGTTCTGTCCGCTGACGGTGCTGTATGCCTCACCATTGAAATCGGATGGATACCCTGCAGCGATGAGTGCCTTTGCTTTATTCTCTTCCCTGAGTTTCCAGTCGATATAGTCAGCAATTTCTGGGTGATCCATATCGAGGATAACCATTTTGGCTGCGCGTCTTGTGGTGCCACCAGATTTGATGCTACCTGCCCATCGATCAAAGCCTTCAAGGAATGACAGGACCCCCGAACTCTCGCCACCACCGGAGAGGAGTTCACCCTTCGCGCGAACTTGGCTGAAGTTGGAGCCTGTGCCGCTGCCATATTTAAAGAGACGCACTTCGGATCTCTGGAGTTCCAACATAGAGTCCAGAGAATCGTCAACGCTTTGAATGAAACAGGCGGAATTTTGCGGGTGTTCATACGCATTGGTAGTGACCTTGACTTCCTGCGCATCTCGGTCCCAATAGTAGTTACCACCGCCCCCCTCGATATGATATTCATGCCACAAACCGCAATTGAACCAAACAGGCGAGTTGAAAGCACCGCGTTGTGTAACGAGGATATGCGTCAATTCCATCTCAAACGTCTTCGCGTCTTCAGGGGTAGCAAAATACCCCCCGAATTCTTCGCCTGCGCGACGGAGTGTGCGCGCCACACGGGTAACCAATTGACGAACACTGTCCTCCGATTCTGCACCGGGGAGTCCGGCTTTTCGGAAATATTTCGAGGACGCAATATCTGTCGCAAGTTGTGTCCAGTTTGCTGGTACTTCAACTTGCTCTTGTTTAAAGATGACATCACCCTTCTCATTGTAAATGACCGCGTCACGGCGTTCCCACTCCAACAAATCGTAGGGATGAACGCCGGACTTGGTAAAATAGGGTCTGAAAGTGAGTCCTGTCCGATCGCCCTCATCCATATTGACCTCCTGTTAGTTATCGGACCCAGAAAAAGATACCGATAACCATTTTATAATAATATGCGCTTGAAAGCGCGTCTATAAATATTCCTATAGTTATAATTAATCTTTTTTTATAATAATTCGGTGGTAGCGTTTCTTACCGGCGCGGAGAAGCAAAGCGTTCTCCTCAAGCAAGTCGGCCCCAACGACCATATCTATCGCACGGTACTGTTTTTCATTAATATAAGCACCACCCTGTTGAACGAGCCGCCGTGCTTCGCTTCGCGAATTTGCCAATCCGACTTCATGAAACAATTCCATAATTGGAATCCCACTGTCAAGTCGTTCTGAGGCGATAGCCGAAGTCGGCATCGCGGCTTCATCAAGGTTCCCACCACCAAATGCAGCATGTGATGCTGCTTGTGCTTTATCTGCCTCTGTCTTTCCGTGGGCAAGTTTTGTGGCTTCGTACGCGAGAATCTCCTTTGCCTCCCGAATGGCTTCGTCTTGCAAATTACCGAGTCGTCGAATCTCACCCATTGGAAGGAAGGTGAAATACGCTAAAAACCGGGAGACATCGCGGTCGTCCACGTTAATCCAATATTGATAGAACTCATAGGATGATGTCCGTTCAGCATCAAGCCAGACTGCACCGCCTGCGGTTTTTCCCATCTTCGCGCCGCTCGCTGTAGTGAGTAACGGGAAAGTAACCGCGTGAACGCGTTCGCCTTCGACGCGACGGACGAGATCGACGCCAGCCAGAATATTGCCCCACTGGTCATCTCCACCGAGTTGGAGACGACATGCATACTTCTGAAAAAGACATAAATAATCGTATGCTTGGAGCAGTTGATAGTTAAATTCAAGGAAGGAAAGTCCGAGTTCACGGTCAAGACGTTGTCGATAACCTTCTGCCTTAATCATCTCATTCACCCGGAAGTGTTTACCGATGTCGCGTAGAAATTCAATGTAGTTTACAGACAGTAGCCAGTCGGCGTTGTTGAGAAAACCTCCGGCTTTTGGCGTAGTCTGTGTTCCATCGTTATTTGCTA
>JAGWBV010000166.1 GCA_021295715.1 Candidatus Poribacteria bacterium
AAATCCGATAACGGTCCGGATCCAAGAAAATCCTATAAGTCTACTGAGTAATCCACAAAACATAGCCATTGCCAAAAAAAATAACGAGAGAATAACAAAATCTTTACGCAAAAGCCGTTGCATAGTTAACTATTGTTTTTTACGGCAAGCGCAATTTTCCTACGGTGCGACATCCCTCACGCATCGAAATCCAATCGTGCTTCCAGATGAGAGGTGATACCATCGATCTGCGACGCGAAGATCTTCAGGACTCCCACCCCAACCACCGCCGCGTAGGATACGAAAATTCTCGGTATCTGGGGCAACTTCTCTGCCGAAGCGAGGGTTATTTTGCGGAGTGATGCTATAGAATTCGCTGTTGTATTCGTCAAAGCACCACTCCCATGCATTGCCCGCCATATCGTAGAGATTATAGCCGTTGGATGGGAAGCTGCCGACGGGTGCTGTCCACTTCCATCTATCCGCTCCGCCGATATTGCCGAAATTGGCATCTGCATAAGTTATTATATCACCATTCGGGTATCGTTTACCAATCAGACCACCGCGTGCGGCGTATTCCCACTCTGCTTCGGTAGGCAGTCGTTTATTTGCCCATGCGGCGTACGCAACCGCATCGTGCCAGTTCACCCGGACGACAGGAGCATCAGGGGCATTAAACCTTGGGTTATGCGACAGCGGCGGCTGCGGATAGCCTGTGCTCTGGACGAATTTCTGATAACGAGCATTCGTTACCTCGTGTATGTCCATATAGAATGCATCGAGGGTGACGGTATGCACGGGTTGTTCGTCGCTATCCCCGGTAGTGGACCCCATCTGAAACGTGCCTGCTGGGATCAGCACCATTGTGGCACCATCGACTTCAGAGACAATTTCTATAGTTGGTTCAGAAGTAGACCGAGAGTCCTGCATGCACGCACAGATGCCCATGCTGAGGAGACTCATCAGAAAACCCGCCGCTCGTATCCGTGTCAGCCGCCTGTCATTTCTTCTTCTTCCCATCTTCCGGTTTCCTTCCACCTTCGAGCGACTTGTGTGGCGGTTTCGACGATCCACGCTTGTTCTCTTTCATAAACTGTCCGAAGGTCCAACCAGAAAAGACCGTCCTTGATTCTACCGATGACGGGAATTGTAGCTTTTCGGAAGTGAGCCGCGAGCATTTCAGCAGAAATCTCCAACGGTTCAAGGACGAGTGCGATGCTCGGCAACGTCTCAACAGGGAGAGCGCCACTCCCGATTTGTCCATAGGTTTCCGAGACCTGAATGCCAATCTTTTCCTCGAAGAGAGGTTCTAACTGTCCTTTGAGCTCTGTTGCAAGGGTGTGGAGTGACTCTATTGATCGGGTATAGCGGTTGAGCATCGGAAACCGTTCCGTTAAGGTCGTATCCGCTGTGAGATAGAGTTGCAATGTTGCTGACAGACCGGCGATGATGAGTTTATCGACTCGGAGTGCCCGCATCATCGGATTTTTACGCATCTTTTCGATCCATTCCGCTTTACCGACGATAATTCCGGCTTGGGGTCCACCGAGCAATTTATCACCGCTAAAGGTAACAATGTCAACACCGCTGGCGATTCGTTCTCCGACGAGTGGTTCATGCGGGAGTCCATAAGTTGTCATATCAATAAGCGCACCGCTCCCAAGATCTTCCATCGTTGGGATGCCGTGCTGTGCACCGAGTTCTGTCAATTCTTCCATCGAAGGCGTTGAAGTGAAACCGAGAATTTTGTAATTGCTCGGATGCACCTTGAGCAATAACCCTGTGTTTTCATTGATAGCCTCGGCGTAATCTCGGAGATGGGTTCGGTTGGTAGTGCCGACTTCGCGGAGGATTGCGCCGCTCGCCGCCATTACATCAGGAACTCGAAATGCACCACCGATTTCGATGAGTTCCCCGCGTGAGACGATAACTTCTTTACCATGTGCCATTGTCTGAAGTGCGAGTAGAACCGCCGCGGCGTTGTTATTGACGATTGTAGATGCCTCGCAACCAGTCAATTGCTGTAAAAGCGGTTCGGTGATCCTATCTCGATGTCCTCGACTGCCTGTTGCGATGTCGTATTCGAGGTTGACGTAGTTTTGTGCGGCTTGCTGGATCGCTTCACAGGTAGAATTACTTAATAGCGATCTGCCTAAGTTGGTATGTGTGACCGTGCCTGTTGCATTGACGACGGGACGCATGCGTGCCCCAATCTTTGTCTCGATTTTCTGGCGCGTTTGTTCAGCGTATTCCGTGTGTTCTGGTAGTTGCGTATGATTTCCGCTCAGGATGTCGTTTCGTATATCAGCGACGACGGCGCGCAGTGCCTCTGTCACAAGGGAACGCGCGTAAGTGGCTTGCAAATCGAGCATTTCCTGTGTGTTCAGGAGTTTTTCAATGGAAGGCAGGTGCCGTAGGAGATTTTTTGTATCGACGGTTGTCAAGGTAGTTTCCAAAGAGTAGTGCTATGTCTTGATTACTTGTAGATTTCTTATAAGATAGCATATTATATGAGGTATTGTCAAATTCTACACCAGCATCGGAGCGTACTCGTCCAGTAGACTTTTTAAAGTATTTGCTTTGTCTAAAATCTCATGACTTTCAAAGTTGTGTATCTCAAACAAACGTGGTAGCTGTTCATAGAGTTTCGGTAATCCCAAAATATCTACAATCTGTTCTTGATTTTGTGCAGAAAATGGTATATACTGTATTTCTCGTGTATATTCGTTCATGTTTTAACCAATCCAAACGCTGTAAATATGGTGCCTACATGAAAAATTTAGTGGTAACAGAAGAAATTTGGAAAGAGGGCAATATGTATACCGCTTATTGTCCAGAGTTAGATGTTGT
>JAGWBV010000167.1 GCA_021295715.1 Candidatus Poribacteria bacterium
CTTCATCGGAGAGTTTAGGGGGCCACGCAATTCGTTCGCCAATGAGCGCGGAGCGATACGCCGCCATAATCAAATCAAACCCAAGCATCGCGTACTCTAACTTATTGCGATGTGGTTGATTTTCGTCATCGAGCCATGTAGCAATCGCTTGCGTAAAGTCGCGCTGTCCGAATTTGTCATCTTCACCAAAGTGGGTTTCCTCAACAAAATGCTCTGTCATACCGTCAAACTGATAGCCCCATGAACCGTTTTCTCGCCACCACATTCTGCCTTTTGTTCCCCAAAAATCAAGGTTGCACCGCGGATTACTGCCGGGGAAATCAATGGTTCCGAACGCTGTCCGTGCGGACTCAAAAAAGACGCGGGCACCATTCTCGAACGTGTAAATCGCCATCAAATCTTCGGGGCATTGCCGATGCGGAATGTGATAGATTTCTGCGCCCTGAACGGCACCCCATACGTGTGTAATCGGGATGTCTTTCAGGGCGAAAAGCACAACGTCCATCAAGTGCGTATCCATATCGGTAATGTCGCCCTCGGTGCAAGCACGAATGAAATGGATGTCGCCGAGACTATCGTTGGCAAAAAACTCCAGAAGCTTCTCAGCAAAGGGTAGATATCGTCGCTGGTGATTGACGATAATCTTCAAACCTGTCTTTTCATACGCCGCAGCGAGTGCTTCCGCTTCGCTGGGTCTGAGCGCAAGTGGTTTTTCTATCACTAATGCTTTAACACCCGCTTCAGCGGCAGGTTCTACCCAGATATGCCGCGGCACCGTCGGCTCTGTGACAGCATGGATAATATCGGGTTTCTCCTTTTCCAACATCTCGACGTAATCTGTGTATCCCGGGACGTTGAGTTCTTCCACCGCTACTTTTAAACGTTCCTCGTCAATTTCGCAGATGGCGATTACCTTCATGTTTTCAATGCCTTCATAACGTCGGGCATGGTGTACGCCGCGCCTCCCGCCAACGATCCCAGTTCGATACATACCCATGATGTGCCTCCTCGTTGAATCGTGCAGTTTGCCGGTTTCCGAAATTTGCTACTATATTAACATGCGCACAAATTTGTGTCAACTGTTTGATTTGGAAGCCGAGAAGCATTTGTCATCACGTTTTCTCTATTGTTAAATTCGCGCGCTCGTGATAAAATACAACGCATCAAGTAAAATCACCTTCTGATAGGAGGGTTCTATGAAGATTGATAAGATTGAGTCGTTTTTTATCAGGAACGGCTACGTAATTCGGATTCATACAGATACAGGCATCAGCGGTGTTGGACAGACCGCGTGCTGGGGGTACCCAGAAGCCGTTGATAGTATCATCAACACGTTTAAGAAACACCTCATTGGGCAGAACCCGTTGCGGATTGAGCATCACTGGCAGTATCTCTATCGCATGGGTCCATTCCGTGGGACTGCGCTCAGCGGTGCTATTAGTGCCGTGGATATCGCTTTGTGGGACATCAAGGGCAAATATTTCGGTGTCCCGATTTGGGAACTGTTAGGCGGCAACTGTCGTGATAAGATTCGCTTACATCTTCTCGGTGGCGGTAGCACACCGGAAACGATGTATGACGCAGCGAAAGCAGCTGTCGAAGAAGGCTTCACGGCACTCAAGTTTGATCCGGTGGTCGGAAACTTCCAAGACATGACAGTTGATCGACTCGTCAAGACTGCCCGCGACATCGTCGCAGCGGCGCGTGAAGGCGGTGGACCCGATCTTGACCTGATCGTTGAGGTACATCGGAAACTGACACCGATGAACGGCATCGTCTTAGAATCCGCACTGGCACCGTTTAACCTCTATTTCATCGAAGACCCAATTCAGATAGATACGATTACAACGCAAGCGGAATTAGCAAAACGGATGACAACCCCGCTCGCCATCGGCGAACGCAATGTCAGCATCTGGGAATTCCGTGAACTTCTTGAAGCAGGTGGACCGCAATACGTGCGTCCCGACCTCGGTTTAGCAGGCGGTATAACACATTGCAAGAAAATCGCGGCACTTGCTGAAGCGTATCACAGCGCGGTTGTCACACACAACTTCCTCGGCCCGCTCATTACCGCAGCATCGCTTCACTTAGATGCAAGTATCCCGAACTTCATCACACAAGAATACACGAAAGGTGATGAATCCGACGATTTCGCCGTTTATAAAGTGGCGTATCAGCGAGAAGGCGGATACATTCCAATCCCTGAAGCCCCGGGTTTGGGTATCGAACTTGACGATAGCTTAATCGAGAAGAACCCTTACCAACCGATGAATACCGGCACGACACCTTTGCGTGAAGACGGTTCTGTCGCTTACGCAGTCTAACAGCAGTCAGCCATCAGCATGCTTCGCAGTGAGAACTATCAGACAAGAGGGTTTTGGT
>JAGWBV010000168.1 GCA_021295715.1 Candidatus Poribacteria bacterium
CTCAACGTTTTCGACGCTTGCAACGTCTTCAACGCTCTCAGGGCTTTCAACGTTCTGAGCATTCTCAGCGTTTGACTTGCCCATTTCCTCCTTAAGCAAAGCACCCAATGTGGTGACAGTCTCTTCGCGTGCCGGCAATTGGCGTCTCGGTTCCCGTTCTCGCCGTGAGCGAGATGGGCGATCGGAACGTGTTCTTGCTGGCTTTTCTGCTTCATCAGGTGCTGCGGCGCGCTCTTGCTCAGCAAGGAGTGCCTTTAAACTCAAGCCGATGCGCCGATCTTTCGGTGATAGGTTAATCACTTTTAAGTCTAACTCATCGCCTACGGAGACAATTTCCTCCGGCTTTTCAATGCGCCGATCAGCGAGTTCAGAGATGTGAATCAGCCCTTCAATGCCTTCTTCGAGCTTGGTAAACGCGCCAAAACTCGTGAGATTAACAACCTTACCTCGGACCACAGAACCGACCTTATATTTCTCGGGTACTTCTTCCCATGGATCAGGCTGTGTCTGCTTGAGTCCTAATGAGACTCGGCGTTCAGCCGCGTCAATCTGTAGGACAACGACCTCAATCTCACTACCTTCCTTAAGTGCCTCATTGGCTGCGGCACCGCGTTTAGTCCACGAGAGGTCAGAAGTATGGATCAACCCGTCAATTCCGGGTTCAATTTCAACAAACGCGCCAAAACTTGTCAAGTTTCGGATACGCCCGATGATCTTGCTACCGACAGGCGATCTCTGCTCCAAGAGTTCCCATGGGTTCTGTTGCAGCTGCTTGAGTCCAAGTGAAATGCGTTTGTCCTCACGTGAGATTTCAAGCACAATGGCTTCAATCTCGTCACCCTTATTGACGATGCGTGAAGGGGCGACATTACGCCGTGTCCATGCCATCTCAGAGACATGAATTAGCCCTTCAACGCCTTCTTCAAGTTGTAAGAACGCGCCATAGTTCACAATGTTGACGACGACCCCGCGAACTGAGGCTCCGACTGGATACTTTTCCTCAATGTTTGCCCAGGGGTCAGGAGTCTTCTGTTTCAAGCCCAACGAAATTTTCTCGTTTTCTTGGCTGATACCGATAACTTGGACTTCAATCTCTTCGCCAACCGAAACGACATCGGACGGATGATGGATCCGTTTCCATGCCATATCTGTTTTATGGAGCAAACCATCAACGCCGCCGAGGTCAACAAACGCCCCAAAAGCGGTAATATTTTTCACGACACCTGTTATCAGTTGACCAACTTCAAGTGTTTTGAGAACTTCTGATCGCTTTTGGACGAGCTCAGCTTCCAACCATGCGCGACGCGATAAAACGATATTATGCCGCCGCTTGCTCAAGCTAATAACTTTCATCTCCAGCGTCTGGCCGACATACTGCTCAAGGTTCTGGATAGGACGTAGCTCAACCTGTGAAGCCGGTAAAAAGCCACGTAGGGATCCGACGCTCACGCGCAATCCGCCCTTAATCCGCTCAGTAACACGCCCCTGCACCGGTGCCCCGGACTCATACGCGGTTGCTATTTCGTCCCAAATGAGCGTTTGGTCGGCTATCTTCTTCGAAAGGACGATTTGCCCTTCGGAGTCCTCACGCCGCACGATATAGACATCGATTTCATCGCCAGCCTGGACAGCCGGCACCCCGTCTTGCCCAGGCTCAAATTCTGCTGCGGGGATATACCCCTCAGATTTAAAGCCGATATCAATCATGACTTCATCACGATTGACATCTACGACAACACCTTTAACAATCTCTCCGTCCGTAAACGCCTTTATCGAATTATCATACGCTTCCTCAAGAGATTCTGGGCTCATCGGCTCCGGCGGCTCTTCCGCTGCAGCCGCTGCTTCCTCAGGCGGGGCTGTTTCATCAGTAGGCGTTGTTGCTTCTTCAGAATCAGCATCAACCTCAGTAACAGAAACTTCTGCTGTCTCTTCAAGTCCTGTTTCATCAGTAGAGGTTGTCGTTTCCTCAGAATCAGCATCGCTAACGCCTGCTTCTACTGCTGCTTCGGAGTCCGCCTCATCAGCTTGCTTGGGATCAGTATCGTCAGCAGTTGCTGCTTCTTCACTACTCTTGACTTCCTCTTGTCCCTCAACATCTGCATCGGTTGTTGAAGCTGCTTGCACAGCTTCTGGCGTCTCTGTCTCGCCCACTACTTCCTGATTCACGTCAGCCGATCCTTCAGCTGAGTGTTTTTCTTCTTCCACATCAACGGTGGACACATTTGTATTTGCTTGTTCGTTGTTCATTAAGATACCTGGTCCATTTAAAAACGCGTAACCGCGTTAATCCGCCAGTTCCTCCTTATATTCAA
>JAGWBV010000169.1:0-816 GCA_021295715.1 Candidatus Poribacteria bacterium
CACTCACAAAGAGTATACTGGTCCCCAAAACGCACATGAACTTATGCAAGCATTGAATGCAGACTACAACCGAGGGCATTCAAAGACCGAAGTGAGCATTTATCATAAAGTCCCTGGGAGAAAAACAATAAACTATGACAGTACGTCTACAGAACATGAGATAGATGCCAGATACGCACGAGAAGAATGGCTTCAACACCTTCTGGACAGAGGTGTTACCATAGAAAATTTTAGTGATTATTCACGCTACCTATCAAAACGGCACACTTTGGCACTTCTCGAAGACACTCCGAATTTGCGGGAGTTAGGCATTTTCGATATTCCACCGTCGGAGGATTGGGAAATTTACAAAGCTGCTTATATTGATAAGTTGGTAAATGACCGCATCAAGCTTCTGAAAACTACAGAACATTCTCGTCACAGCGAGAACGGACCCTTCCGCTCCATCAATATTATTGAGAACTTTCACACCGGCACAAGCGGAAACTGATAAGGGGCTTCCTTGAAATCGGCTTAAATTTCCGGTATCATAGATTTAGAAGTAAATCAACGATAGGAGAAAACTCACGAAAGTCTATAACGAAAGTGTTTTAGCCGTCAACAAATTGAACATGAAAGTGGATGACGGTGAAATCTATGTTGTTCTCGGCGCGAATGGTGCCGGGAAAAGCACAACCATCTCTATGCTGCTGAACTTCATTGAACCTACAAGCGGCACGGCACTGGTAGGTGATATTGAGATCCCGAAGTTCCCACTGGAGGCGAAGAAGCATCTCGCTTACGTTTCTGAGAACGTCGAACTCTATCGCAACTTTA
>JAGWBV010000169.1:841-4866 GCA_021295715.1 Candidatus Poribacteria bacterium
GACGCAAGAAAGTATCAAACGAGGAACTCGATGCCACGCTTGGACGCGTCGGTTTACCGGAGGAAGCGTTTACACGGCGTGTCAAGACCTTCTCCAAGGGGATGCGTCAACGCTTAGGTATTGCCATTGCGATTATGAAGAACGCGCAAGCTGTCCTGCTTGATGAACCGACTTCGGGGTTGGACCCGAAGGGCGGTGCCGATTTCCTGAATCTGCTCCGTGAGTTAAAAGAGGAAGGCAAAGCCATCTTCATGTCGACGCACGACATTTTCCGTGCGAAGGAAATCGCCGACAGGATCGGAATTCTCGTGGAAGGCAATCTTGAACGGGAGTTAACGCGTGAGGAGATTCTAAAAGAAGATCTCGAAGCGTTATATCTGCATTACGTCGCTGGATACGAACCTGAAGAAGACGCGACTGAGTGAAAGATAGAAGGATGAAGAAATATGGATGGATGGAAAAAGAATGGAAAGGAAGGATGGAAGGATGGAAAGATAGGGTCTCCACCCTTCCACTCTTCCACTCTTCCACTCTTTCAGCCTTTGATGTTCGCACTGATATTCATGAGTGCAATAGGGGTATCACTGCTTGCTCCATTGGCAGCGGCGTTGGAGACCCCGCCCGTTAATGATAACAGTCCGAAAACGAAAGAGGAACAGAACCGTCAAATCCTGATAGAAATCGATCGCCTGAAGATGGAATTGGCAGAAAAACTAATGAACAAGAAACGGGTGGATCTCGAAAATCTCAAGGCGATGCTGATGGAGGAAAATAACATCGTTACCGTCTCCGAAGTGAACACAGCAGAGGAGGCTTACGAACGTGCCGTCGATGAATATGAACAGGCAAAATTGACGCTCCAACAGACGGAACTTGATTCACTGAAAGATGAGTGGCATATCACCGTTGAAACGACAAGACTCTATGAATCCGTCGATGGTCGGGAGTTGTTTTCAATCACTTTAAGGAATAGTTCATCTCCCGTCAAACTCATTGAAAGCTCGAAAGTGCTCGGACGCGACATTATCATCAGTGCGCAGATTGACGACATCTTCGTCGAGATTAAAGAACAGGAAGGTTTCGGCGCAAGCGGAGCAACCATCACTGAACCCTATGAACGACGCATTGAGACACTCAAAGAGGGTGAATCTGTCACGTTGGAGTTTGAACTCATAAAAGAGAATGTGCGGGATGTCGTCGTAGAATTGAAGTACTCGGGGCGTGAGGAGCAGAAGAACATCCATCTCAAACAAGAAGATCCGTATATCTCTGTCGTATCAGCGAGACGGTATAAGGAGGGGGATCGCAGGCGTCTGGAAGTTGTCCTTACCTACGGTACCTTGGAAGGCGAAACACAAGAAACAGGGACCAACACCGCACAAGAAATCAATAACGTCTACGTCTCCATTAAAGACGACACCGAATCCATCATCGGCTATCCCTATGAACCCCGCATTCCGACACTCAAAGACGGACAGGAGAAAACCCTCGACTTTGAACTGCGGCGGAATGTGGACAACCTCACCGTCAATCTCAAATACCTTGATAAGGATATTTCCTACAAGATTCATCTTGAGGAGGACACGCGCTACATCTCTATCCTCAGTGCGAAGAAATTTCGCGTCGACAACCAAATGATGGTGACGATTCAACTGAAAAACACATCTACGACCGAGGCAATGCCCGTCAACGCGGCACCTGAAGAGATTGCCGCGGCAAATGAGATTCGCGGCATCTATGTCTCTTTACTTGATGTTACCGATGATACGAACATCGTCAAACCCTACGAAGAGAAAATTCCAGTGCTCGGTTACAATGAAACTGTGGACCTGACGTTCCAACTCCAGAAGGATGTCGAGAGCCTGAAGGTATCGTTAGACTATCCGGAACTTGACGAACCCGACATGCGACTCATCTATCTGCAAAAAGAATCCGCGTTGGATGTCGTCAATGTCAGCTCACTCCGCTTCTCACAGGAAGGGAACTTGGGCAGCAGCGTCACCTACGATTTGACGCTCGATCGGTTGGCAGAAACAGAGAATACATTCCAACTCCGTGTTATTAACCTGCTGAACCGCCTCTCCTTTGAATTCCAAGATCCAGAGACAAAATCCCGGCAGTCACAGGTAAAATTTACGCAGGAACAGTCAAAGCGGAATCTTTCGCTGATTGTCTATCTGCCAGAGGAATTGGATGCGTCTTATCTCGATAGCACGCTTGAGTTCCACGTCGCTGTGCTTGATGAGGCAGAGGCAACTGAACTCGGTGGTGTTAACAATCGGTTGGATTAAGGCGGTGTCGAACGGTTTGAACTGATTCCAAAGGGTGTACCGGAGATTGAGGTATTTGTGCCAAACGCCTTCCAGACGATCAAGATAGGCGAAGAGGTCAGCATGACGGCGACACTCAAGAACATCGGCACCCGCGACCTTGTTGACATTCGTATGCTTGTCGATGTCAACACGGATTGGAAATACACAGTTATCCCTGAAGTTATTGGCGCATTGGAACGCAACGAAGAGAAGGAGATCCAATTGACCTTGAGTCCACCTACGGACATCGGCGTGGGAGAATATCAAGCGAAGTTGAATGCGGAAGTCACGGTTGATAACCGTAAGTTTGAGGCACGCGATCGTTCCATCACGGTGCAAGTCGAGTCTCAGACGCAAATGTCGGTGACGACGTTGCTGTTCGGTGCGTTGATACTCCTGATGATTGGGATTGTTATCGTCACAATCCGTATCAGCCGACGTTGAGGAATGGTTATCAGCAGTCAGCAGTCGGCAGTCGGCAGTCGGTAAAGACGCAAGCGTTACAGAACGCCGCTTTGTATTACCGATGGTTCCGATAGCCATTCTTAGCCGATGGTTTCCGATAGCCGATAGCCGATAGCCAATACATGGAGATAGTAGTGAACAAGAGGTTAACAAAACTATTAGCAGTCTGTCTGTTTTTGAGTATTGTGAGTGTCGTCTCGGCGCAGCGGCGGGTCGTCCTACAGCCAGCACGCGCTATCGAACTCGCGCTACAGAACAACGAAGCCGTGAAAAAGG
Source organism: Candidatus Poribacteria bacterium (assembly GCA_021295715.1). NCBI lineage: Bacteria > Candidatus Poribacteria > Candidatus Poribacteria bacterium. Next base: position 3,895 of record JAGWBV010000169.1, read on the forward strand.
CGGAAAAAGTGGTGGAACGTGCCAAGGCAAACCTCCGAGTGTCCAAAGCCATTTACCTACCACAGGTCGGACTCACCGGCGAATACCAACGCCAAAAAGACGGCGATATAGATGATAGAGACTATCTCACCCGCGCACAGGCAAGTATGCTTCTCGCACAATTCGGCGAAATTCCCGAGAGCCTTGATGCCACGCAGGAGGACGTCCGCAAGGCAGAGATTGAATATCAACGCGCACGGAAAGAAAGTGTTCACGCCGTTCGGAACCTCTGGCACAATATCATCCTCACACAGGAAGAGATTCAGGAACGGCGTGCGATTGAGGTAGAACTCAATAAAAAACTCAAAGGCACACAAATCAAGCACGCAGAGAAACGGATCCCTTTCCTCAGTCGCCTCAATACGGAACTTGAACTCTCCGAACAGCAACTCGCCCTCAATGAACTCCAACGCCGACTTGACGTGGACACCGCAGAACTCATTCGTCTCACTGGACTCGATCCCCTATCAGAAGTTACCCTCTCACAACCCCTCTCTGAGGACGATATAACCCTGGAAACTGCCGTTGAACTCGCACTCGCAAACAACCTTGGTTTACGCGACTTACAAGGCGATATTCTGCGTCAAGAACGCCTCGCCGGAGAGACACTCTGGCACCGATTCCCCGAACTCTCTGCCGAAGCGCGCTACAAAGATCTCCATGTGTTGCTGGAACAACACGAACGGAACCAAACATGGGACGCAAAGGCACTCTATGATCCGGTGATACTTGATCGGGAGCGAGATACATCCAGCATTTTTCAAACAAGCCCACGCACCCAAGACGGGTGGGAACTGCGTTTCAACTTCAACATCCCGCTCTACGATGGGAATCGGACGGAGAATCTTCGCGCTGTAGAAATTGCAGAATTGGAGCGGTTGCAGCTGGCATATATCGAAAAAACAAAGTCAATCCGTGTCGCGGTGCGACGCG
>JAGWBV010000170.1 GCA_021295715.1 Candidatus Poribacteria bacterium
GCATGGCTTACCTTTTCGACTCCGATCCGACATTCTCAAAACAAAAGCAATGTCGTTTGAGGTCCACGAATGCTTCTGCTTAACTTTTGCAGAAGCCCCCGAATTCATTCGGGGGTCTATCACCTGTAAGTATTTGGTTACGACGCAAACCTGATACACAAACCACTCCATTTTTCTGCAAAAATCCGCAAAGCCTACAGAAAGCGAATACCTCACAGGGTTATTCAGTTTTCCATTTTTTTTACGCATTTGGATCCCCCGATCCGGTAGGTGCGGTTTCCTAACCGCACCGGATCCACCCAAAATCCTATAATTGCTTAAAACTAAATGACCCTGGAATACCTCAAAATTCTACTTGACTTCACGCGCAAATAAGTGTATAATGTATAGCAACTTTGCACCCATCGGCGAGAATACAGTTTATACGCAATTTATTTGTTAAACGGGTACGCGTCGAAAATTTTTGATGAACCCCAAAAAGGAATTCGTGGAGATACCCAAATTTTCACACTCAAATTATGCGATTTAGTTTATTAGGCGCGTTTGTCGCCGCAGTTATTTCATGTAATAACAATCAACTGCCTTATGTAACGATTGAAACTGAAAAAGGAAACATCATTATTGAACTTTACCCGGAGGCAGCTCCAACCACAGTAGAGAATTTTGCGAGACTGATCGAAGCAGGATTTTATGATGGAGTGGGCTTCCATCGATACGTCCCGGGTTTTGTTATCCAAGGCGGCGATCCAGAGGGAACAGGTAGTGGTGGACCTGGGTGGACGATTCGTGGAGAGTTCCAAGACCCAGAACTCCGTGATAAGATGCCAGTGCACGAAAAAGGTGTTGTTGCGATGGCACGGACACAGAACCCCGACTCGGCGGGAAGCCAGTTTTATATCTGCATCAACTCAGACCCAACACCTTATACTCATCTAAATGGCAGCTACACCACGTTTGGAAAAGTTATTGAAGGGATAGATGTGGTAGACGCACTCCGCGAACGTGATGTCATGAACAAAGTGACAATCGAAAATTACGAAGTAGCACCGTAACATGCATTCGGAAAGGATGGACCCAATATATGGAAGAATGGAAACGTCTTGTTAGAGACACCGTTAACACTCCAGAAAAACTTGCCGCTGCATTTGATGTTGACTTAGAGGAGATGCAGCGAATTCACAAAGAATTTCCGATCCGTATCAATCCTTATTACCTGAGTCTCATAGAAGAACCCGGTGATCCGATTTGGAAACAGGTCGTTCCGGATCCAAGGGAACTGATGAGTACCGGCGTAGAGGACCCATTGCACGAAGAAGACGATAGCGAAGTCCCAAACGTAACGCATCGATACCCCGATCGGGCACTTTTCTATGTCAATTACATGTGTCCAATCTACTGTCGTTTCTGTACCCGGAAACGGAAAGTCGGGGACCCGCACTCTATTTCCGAAGATAACATTGAGAGAGGACTCGCCTACATCCAGGCACATTCAGAGATCCGAGACGTAATCATCTCCGGGGGTGACCCGCTCATGTTGACGGATAAAAAAATTGACATGATCGTCGGTGGATTGCGAGCGATTAAACATCTGGAAATCATTCGGATCGGATCGCGCGTCCCAGTAACATTGCCGCAACGTATCACGCCTGAGTTATGTGCGATCTTGAAACGGCATCATCCTTTCTACATCAACACCCATTTCAACCATCCGCGCGAGATTACACCTGAAACTAAGAAGGCATGCGGTATGTTAGCCGACGCGGGTATACCGCTCGGTAACCAAGCAGTGCTTCTGAAAGGTGTAAATGACGATCCTGATGTAATGGTGGAACTGATGAAAGGACTCTTACGCATCCGAGTCAAGCCGTACTATATCTATCAAGCCGATCTTGTCGTCGGCACCGACCATTTTCGGACAGCCGTCCAAACAGGGTTAGATATTGTTGCGGCACTGCGCGGACATATCTCTGGGCTGGGTGTCCCGCATTACGTTGTGGATGCCCCTGGTGGTGGTGGAAAAATCGCGTTGATTCCTGACCCAGTTGTCGCCTTTGATGACGACGAAATTCAACTCCGCAACTACGAAGGTGACGTCTACAGTTATCCAAGCACGCCCTTCTTTGATGAGGACTGGTAAACCGTTGTGTAGAACCTATCAAAACCTAAAGAACCTATCAAAACCTATAGATCTTTGAGTTTGTGTCGACTTCCTGCTTGGTCTTACCGAAACTCCACAGGCGTTTCGCGTCTCGGTGCAACTCACCGCGACGGTGCTTTATGAGACAGGACACAGTTTGATTGCTGCGTTAAGGTCTCTATCGCCTTCAAAACCACATTCGGGGCAGTGATAGGTGCGTTCAGAAAGCACCAACTCTGTTTTCTTGTGTCCACAGTTGCTACAGGTTTTAGAACTGGCGAGGAATTGCGGTGCCTCGGTTATCGGTATGCCACGCCTCTCTGCTTTGTATTTGAGTTTCGTGAGAAAGCCACCCAACGCTGAATCGGAAAGTGCTTTTGAGAGTTTCCGATTCTTGAGCATGTTGGTAACCTTCAGCGTCTCTATACCGATAGCACTTGCTTTACGAACAATCCGTATTGTTGCTTGGTGGTGAGCGTCTTCACGGATATTACCGATCCGTGCATGCACAGAAGTAAGTATACGCTTTGCCCTCTGCCAGTTCTGACTGCCTTTCTGCCTGCGCGAAAGTCTGCGATTGGCACGTGCTAACTTGCGTTCATATCGCTTCAGCG
>JAGWBV010000171.1:0-2185 GCA_021295715.1 Candidatus Poribacteria bacterium
GATGGACAAACCACTTTTCTAATATTCTTTCTTCTGCCTGTGTCGGATACACAGGATACTTAAAGGTTAATCTCATGGTATATCGTGTATCGTGCGTTTATTCCCTAATCAGTGGGAGGCAGACACGTTACCAAGCGGTAACGCTGATTATGTCTGCCAACACGATACTAATATTATATTACATTTTGGACGGAACGTCAAATATATTTTGGTGTTTTGGTCCTTTCCAAGAAGGCGGTTTTTTCCTCCCAAAGCTAAAGCATTGGGATTCCAAAACCGACTATTCCCTTGAAACTGCCTTAAGTATAGTGGAAGAGCTGACAAATGTCAAGCGAAAAGAAGATGGCTTCGCGGGAATTTCATTTGACGTATAAACGAATCTATGTTACTCTCTTTTTGGCATGGTTTCTTATAAAACATGCAGTGATAAATTAATATCAGTTGCAATCGAAGGATTGCTTGTACAGCAAAATCGCCTCAATTTAAAAACCGAGCCGTTGGAGATGAATATGTTAAAAAAACTGAATTATTATAGTAAACTTTCAAAATCTATGGGTTCCATCAGAATTGTTCTTCTATTATTTGGGATCCTGCTGAGTCTTGTAGGCTGTGAAAAGATAACGCCACCGATGTTACCAGAGGTCAGCACTCCAGATACAGAACCGCTCACCGTGATGACCTACAACGTTTACGTCGGAAGCAGCGCAGAACCGCTTCTATCTGTAGAAAATGTGTTACAGGTACCACAGGAAGTCGCCACTATGTACAACAACGTGATTGCCGCTGATTTTCCGGGACGTGCTGTGGCAATTGCCAAGTCCATAATGACATACCAACCACACCTCATCGGCTTACAAGAAATTTCGCTCATTCGCACGCAAAGTCCAGGCAATTCTATTGCAGAAAGAACGCCTGATGCTGAAGAGGTCGTCTTAGATTATCTCCAAATTTTGATGGACGCGCTCCAAGCAGAAGGCTTGAGCTATCAGGTCGCTGCTCAAGTCGAAAACCTTGATGTGGAAATGCCGATGTTCACTGATACTGGAATTGCTGATGTCCGATTAACCGATTATGATGTGATACTTTCCCGCAGCGATGTCGCAATATCACATCCTACAAGCGCAAACTACGCAAATGCCCTTACCATCGAAAGTCTCGGTCTTGAAGTAAAAAGAGGTTACGCTGCCATAAATGCCACTGTTTCTGGTGTCACTTACCGCGTTGTTAATATACATTTGGAGGCATTCGCGGAAGAAAACAGGGTCGCACAAGTGCAGGAATTGGTAGGTAGCCTCAGCGACGAAACTTTACCGATTGTCCTGTTAGGAGATTTCAATACAAGAGCACCCGATGGCACCGTCTATCATCTTTTGCTATCCGCGGGGTATGTTGACCTCTGGCAGATGGATTCCCAGGGAACTGGTAACACTTGTTGCCAAGACGATGACATCCTGAATGAAGTGAGTGATCTCTCTGTCCGGATTGATCAGATTTTTGTCCGAAATTTTGAACTGCCTCCGCAGATTCTAACTCACACCATAGGAGATACCCCCTCAGAACGGCTACCTTCCGGGTTGTGGCCCTCCGACCACGCAGGAGTTGTCGCCCATCTCGCCTTTGAATAGCGAAAACTGGTTTAGTTACTTAAAAAGTAAAGCGCGCTGTGCGGAGTTTGAAATCCGTCGCAGCGCGCTTTACTTTTAATCGAACACATCCCTACTCGAAAACCTCGAGTTTGCCATCTTTAACAATCAGAACAACAGGGTCATAAATAGCGTCTCCGTTAGAATCAAAGGAGAACTTACCCAAAATGGTGTCAAAGTCTTTGATCTCAGCGAGCGCAGCAGCAATCGCTTCTGAATCCGTTGATTGTGCATTTTTAATCGCTTCTGCGAGGATATAAACAGCAGCATACGATTGTGCCGCCCAAACACTGGGTTCCATGCCGTATTTCGCGGTGTAATTCTGAACGAAAGTCTGATGTCCGGGAGTATCAGCTGTGCTAACCCAATCCGTAAAAGTAATCGTTCCCTCGGCGGCATCCCCCGCGCTTTGAACTTCGTCTATAGAAACTAAAGTTTGGACAATTTTAAGAATTAAGATGCGAGAAAGCAGAAAAGCAGGTATCCTTTCATAAAGACTCTAACCTTTTTGAAAGGATGCTAAAAATGAACCTGCTTCTCCA
>JAGWBV010000171.1:2595-3101 GCA_021295715.1 Candidatus Poribacteria bacterium
GTCCCGCAGACGCTCCGCGATAAAAAGGATGCTGTCTTGAAGCGTATCTGTTCACAGATCCCTCGCGGACTTATCCTTTTCGATAGAGGGTTCGCACGTCGAAAGGTCTTTGAAATGTTATTGGGTTTCGGACATCACCTCCTGTGTCGGGCGAAGTCCAATGCGGTGTTCTATCGGATACCCAAACCCCCGAAACACCCGAAACCCGGACGTCCCCGGAAATATGGAGACCGTTTGAACATCCAGCGACTCCGGTATCAGGGGATGTCCATCGGAAACAAAGACTACCAGATCACTTCACACCTCGTGCGCACAAAAATGTGTCCCGTGGATGTCCGACTCGTCGTGATACGCAGACGCCCGAAACGTTGGAAACCGTATCGGTATTTCCTCGTCTTTACAACAGACCTGACGCTCGAGATACCCCAGATCGTTGAATACTATCAACACAGGTGGCAGATCGAAACCGCGTTTCGAGACCTCAAACAGGAGTTTGGATTCAGCGG
>JAGWBV010000172.1 GCA_021295715.1 Candidatus Poribacteria bacterium
GACGGATACCCTCAGCGATTGATACAGTTGAACGCTTCAGTTCCAGTACACCGAGTGCGATACCGTTGACGTAAAGCACGATGTCGGGACGTTTGATGTTGTTGCCATAAACGGTTACTTCTTCAGCGATGCTGAAGTCGTTGTTGAGTGGGTTCTCCCAATCAATGAGCCAGACGGTGATATTTTGTTCACTGGCACTCGGTTGGACTTTGATGCCGTAGCGCAATAGATCGTAGACTTCGCGGTTCGCGCCGTAGAGCGTCTGGCTCCCGGCGAGTGTTGCGGCATTGTTTAGCTTGAACAGTACCCTGGAGATAATCTGGTCACTGTGTCCTTGACGTTTCAGCCAATCGGTGAGTTGCGCTTCCTCAATGTTGTTGTTATCCTGACGGTGATGCCAGTCGCCGAGGTAGTTGTAACCGAGTTCCTGTTCAAAGAATGCGATCACGTTTTTCTGTGTGTGTATTTCTTTTTGTCCAATGGTGTTCATGGTAATGGTTATCGGTGCGGGACTGCGTCCCTTTCGGTTATCGGTTTTCGGTAAGAACGTGCGATGAATGCACGTCGCATTTGGGCGAGTACGCCGCAAATCGCACGACTACGAACATGAGGTTAGAAACCGCTCCGGCAATGGGGAGAAGTTACGGCACGCGGCGCGTGCCTACTCCCTTTAAGAGTTGGGAATCGGAGTTCCCTCCTACAAAAGAGGTTTTCAGATGCATAGAAAGACTTGGGCTGCATCTTATACTGCATCTTATACTGCATCTTATACTGCATCTTATACTGCATCTTCTGATTTCAGATTCGCGAGTTCAGCTCTTCCTTTGTCAGTCAATTGGTACTTCTGCCGTGGACTCCTGGGTTTCTCTGGCAGTGTGTATTCGATCATCTGGCTATCCAGAAGGTCTCGAACAACGTTATAGAGTTGACCGGATGCCTTCTTGTGCCCTAATTTCTTGGACAATTCAGATCTTGACAGTGGACCATCAGCAAGTAAGTTTATCACCTTAGATTCAAGATCTCCACGGAGGAACTCTGTCTGCACCTCAATTTGCTCAGAGGGCTTAGCGCGCCAAATCGTTATTTTAAATCCACTGCTATCGGTGAATTCCGGTTCGGATAAGTTAGCATCCCTACATCGATGGATCATGTCTAATGTCCCTGTTCCCATCTCTTCAATATATTGCGTGAGATACAAGGATCGAGCAAGCAACCGGTTGTTGGGCACCGATGGGTGCGTCTCTCGCAGTTGTTCCAAGGTCAAAGAGGGTGGCAGTCTGCCAGGATTCAATATCTCAAGCCGATCCGAGAAGAGCATCACTTGGACACTGGCGTTGCTGGTATAGTCTCGATGTGCTATGGCGTTGACAATCGCTTCAGTCACAACTTCCTTCGGGATTTCGTAGGCGACAGGTGCTTGCACACTTTCTGCGCGTGTTCCTACCGACAACGCAATTTTGCTAAGCACAAAATCGACTGCTTGATTAACGAGTTGAAACGCAGTGCCTTTGTAGACTTGGTAGGACGGGATGGGTTTAGCGACCTCTGTTCCGTGGAAGTGGGCACATTTAACCTCCGAGGAAATTAGAAATTGCTGTGGTGCCTTTCCAAATACCAACACTGCCGCGTTCGTTGGTCGCCCATTGTTTAGCAGATTGAGATGAACCAATAACTCTTCGGTTGATACCCCTTCGGTTAGGGGAAACTCCCTTGCCCTCCGTGCTGTTCGGATAAACCAATCCATCTGTTCAGTGTCAAGATCGTCCAGCAATGCCTTCAAACAGGGAGACGCGTCAAAAGCTTCGGAACGGACGAGGTCTTTGCTATCAAGGTATTCAACTAACGCGGCGTAGAGTGCTGTTACTAATTCTTCCGAGGTGTTGAATCGTTTTCGGATAAGTCCAGATTGTGCCTTCTGGATAAGTGCTTGCATCTTCGGGTGCTGATCATCATTGTTTGTGCCTTTCACGAAGATCAGACGATGGACACCGGAAAGGGTTGCCTGATCGAACTCTCGCTCCGTCGGTGATATACCCTCTGTATCCTCGGATCCGTAGTCGTTACCGAACAACCCTACATAGAGATCGGACTGCTC
>JAGWBV010000173.1 GCA_021295715.1 Candidatus Poribacteria bacterium
GAATCAAATTCAAGTATCCCAGATGTAGCAACGAGATTTTTGAGAGCCGCCGTGATTTTCTGACATTCCTCATACAAACACGCACTGCACCTTGAATAATATCTTCAGTGGTTCTAAAATCTCTATATGAAGCACCACAAAAAACATTAAATAGATGATTCGGTACCCTCGCCCAAAGCGCACTTTGAATTGCTACATGCAATGTGTTTCTGCGATCCGGTGATGTAAAGATTGTCCATTTATCCAATGCCATAATAATTTCTCTATCAATTAAAATTATTAGCAACAAGTACTAAATCTAAAATGTTCACGATACCGTCACCATTTATATCAGGTCTAGTTTTTCCGAAAGCATTGGCGACGAGAACGAGATCTAAAATATTAACATTTCCATCAGTATTTACGTCGTAAGTCAAGGCTGGTTCTGATGTTAGGAAGAGTTCTGTCCAATGATAATTAAACATGTTCCATTGCGCAATTGTGTTTATAAGTTTCATTATTTCAATATGTCCAGCATCTATCTGATGCCGAGGGTCGTTTGTGTCTAAATGATATGCATGCCAAACATAGACAGCAGGTAATTGGTCTCTAATTCGCATGGCATCCAGATACTTATAAAATGTATCTGAATTGGTATCTGGTCCAAATCGTTCACCAAGTCCCTTTATATAGGGTCTAAAAATAAAACTGCTAATTGGGTGTGGATTAGGTTCTCCAACATTAGAATAAAAGCTTCCTTGTGCGAAAAAACCTTCATGGTTCCATTCACCTATAAAGGTTATGTCTTCAGAAGTGGCTTTGCGTAATTCTTCTCGGAAAAGAATAGCACCTTGTGGCGAGCGTATCTCGTAAAGATGTCCATTATTATCATTTGGAACAAGATGACTAACATCTAAAAAGAACCCATCAGCAGGAGCCATTTCGTAAATTCTTTTCATGTGTGAAATATAATATTCCCGCCATTCCTTACTCGCAAGGTTTACATAGATGTGCCAAGCACTTTGCATTGAACCATGTATTCCGTGAAAAGCACCTCCACCAGAATAAGGATTTCGTATTTGATATTTCTTGAACCGATCATAATGTTTATCATTTGGAAAAATTCCACGAGGATTCGCTGAAAAGAAAACACGAAATCCCATTGCTCTAACTTTTTTCACAAAGTCTGGCGCATCCTTTTTTATTGTAAAATCTTCATCTGCTATACCTATTATATAGATTGTTTGTTCCGGAATGATCCCATGGGATTTCAGGAGAAGAGGCACTTCAATAGCAATAGGACCCGTAATTACAAATGTTATGTCATTGATCCATTCTGGTTTTTCTTGTAGCGAAAATGTTTGTTCCATCCAATTTCGGTATTGTTGTGCTGGAACTTGCCAATCACCACTATAAGCGTTTATTCGCCATTCAACAGATTCAATTGACTGAAGATTATCAAAAGGTGCATCGTTATCTGTTTGAAATTGGAATTGGTAGATGTCCTCTTTCCATTCATAAACAAAAGACTTATAACGAAAGTTGGAATCAGTGCTTCGTACCCAAAAACCACCAATCGAACTTTGAAAAATAACAAATTGTGCTTGCCAATATGGTGAAGGGTATTCGAAATTATTACTCACTTTGGATGTAGCATCAACAGAAATACCATCATTAGAAGGAATAATAACCTCTATGTCTTTCGCCATTAGATTGTTAAGAGACCAATCAACGGATGCGAGACTTGTTTTATCTGAAGTTGCTTTCTGTTGAATAATAAGGTCACCTGTTTTCAAATCAATCTCAATGCTATTTGTCAATACATTGCCATCATTTTCATAAACCATGTTGACTTTCAAAGGACCTATTCTTTGGTTAATAAACTTTTTTGCAAATATAACCTTTTCGTCTCCGTATCCAAGCTTTCCAGCAAAAATAAGGTGAGACGCAAGACTAACACCAGTTGTGGTAGTATACGTTTCACTTGTTAATTTGTTATGTAAATAGGTTAGCGTTCCACTTTCAAAATGCACGATGTAATTATTAGTTTCAGCGATAACCTTGTTATCAACAATATCAAGTCGGTTTTCAGCCTGTGCAATGCTGATGC
>JAGWBV010000174.1:0-4505 GCA_021295715.1 Candidatus Poribacteria bacterium
TCAACAACGGAATGTTTTGGAAGCGTTACAGAGCAAACAAACGGACAAATATCCACTAAGCGACTGGTACCTTGGCGCGCTTTACGCATTAGATAACCATTATAACCCTGATCGTATCGCTCAGGCAGCCCATTCCCTACGAGAACTTCTCGAAAAACTACCGCGACTCATTCATGAAAGTGATATTCCTGAAAACACACCCCGCTTCTACAACATGCGGAACAATATAAGCGATCTCATTTCGAGATCAAAAAAACGCTGTCCAGAAGGCTGGAAAGGTGAGAAAATTGATAAAAATTTAGCCAAGGCACTTACAGAAATTGAGAAATATCTTGAACTCAATAAACAACCAAATCGGGGAGAACGGATACAGCAAGCAATTGCTACTATTGATCCGATGGTAAACCGACTGGACAGTGAAATTCAAGAAGGAAAAAGAAAACAATTGCTCAATTTATGGAAGAGGTTACAGAACTTTACGCATCATAATAGTAACCTAGATGTTGAAGAATTTCGCAACTGCTTACAGGACTTGGAAGGTACAGTTTTCGACCTTCTTGCCCCGATCACCGCACAAGATCAAGAAGAAATTCAAACGATTTTAAGGCACCCTGACAGGTCTAAGAATGATGTTGAACGTATGTTTTCACTAATTGAGCGTAGAGGAGCCAACTTTGTATTCTTTTTTACGCAAATATCCGAAAAAACAGATATTACGTGGTTACCTTTTCTTGAGAAAAAAGGATATTTCACACATCCACCAAATGTACAGCGCACTGATGATGATTCTGTGATTTTTCCTTTTTGGTGGCCAATAGGCTATCTGGCGGAAATCTCCAGTCACGCACCGGATAAAGTCATTGAAATTGTGTTACAACTCCCTAAAACTGATAATCCAAGAGTCTATGATGGGATTTTGGACATCGCGTTGCAGCTCCAAGGAGAGCAGCCTGCGAAACTTAAGCCTAAAATACTTGAATCTGTGGACATAGAGTATCAATCTCGGACCTATAGATATGCCGACCTATTGGCACATTGGACAAAGGAAAATCAAATAGCGGACGCATTAGAACTATCAAAGATTCTTGTTGCCTTTGTTCCTGATCCAAAATCGAAGGAAAAACAAAAGCGTCGAAAAGATGATCCTATGAGTTGGGGTACCTTACTTCATCCGTCCACCCGATTCAACCATTGGGAATACTCCCAAATAATGACCAAGGGAGTTTGCCCTCTTGCTGAAAATGAACCTTACGAAACCGCTCGTCTTCTAATTGATGCCACATCAAATATGTTTCGTTTGCGAATACATCAGGACGCGTTTGATAGAGAACAAGATTTTTCTAATATCTGGTTCGCTCGCTTGCATGTACCAGAAAAAGATTACGGCAATCCCGATGAAATGCTTGTTCATACACTGACTTTTGCTTGTGAAAAGGTCTTTGAAAAATCTCATGATGCAATTGCGGATTTGGATAAGCTATTGCGAAAGCAAAAGTGGAAAATCTTCAAGCGCTTACGCCAGCATCTTTATTCGCAATACCCAAACGAGAAAACAAAACCGTGGATACGAGAATTGATTCTGGAGCGTGAAGATTATCATCAGTCAGAACACTCTTACGAATTCCAGCAGATGACACGGAGTGCCTGTGAGCACTTCGGTAACACCTTACTTACGAAAGAGAAACGCACACAAATTTTTGAAGCCATCCGCAGTGGCCCACCAAAAGATGATTTCCGAGGATGGTTAGGAGAGAAATTTACAGAAGAACGTTTCCAGAAACGTCAACATTATTATCACCTACAACAACTTACACCTTTCGCAGCCGTGTTATTTGGCGAATATAAAACTTACTTCCAAGAATTAGCAAGGGCATCTAATGAAGAGATTTCCGATGAGGACTATCCTCCGTTTAAATCTAAGAGCGGATGGGTGTCTAATCGCAGTCCATACTCGTCCGAAGACCTTGCCAAACGAATGGAAAAAAGAAGATGAACTTCGCAGAGATGACGAGTTTGTGGAGATTAATATCAAAGCACTCGCTGAAGCGTTTCAAACTACTTTTAAGGAATCGATCATTCCGGACTCCAACAGATTTCGATTCTGGATGGAGAATAGTAAAAAAATTGAACGTCCCATTTACGTGCGGATGATGATTTATGCAATGCAAGCACACCTAAAGGAAAAGAACTTCAATCAACTTAATGAATGGTTAACATTCTGTGAGTGGGTCCTTTCACATTCCGACCAAGAGCATGACGCAGATTATAGACCCAGCGATGAATCCAAAGAGAATCCAAACTGGTCTAATTCGCGACGTGCAGTCGGCGACTTTATCGGTGTATGCCTTGAAAAGGAGGTAGATATTCCGATCATTGCCCGAGAACAATTAGCAAAACTTTTAGAAACGATTTGCACACAATATGATTGGCCATTAGATGAAAACCATCCGAAAGTCATGAATGAATATGACCCACTTACCGAAGGTATCAATAACACACGGAGTCGAGCACTGGAGAATCTGGTCACATTCGGTTTCTGGCTGCGGGATCTGACAACAATTCTTGAAAGACGCTTTTCGTCGGAGGCCAACTATCCTTTAACGCTGCCAGAGTATGCCATTCTGGGCAAAAACTATCCTTGGATTTGCAGTCTCAATGAGACATGGGCAATCAAGCATAAATCAGACTTTTTCCCACAGAGTAAACTCCCCGAGTGGGGGGTGGCATTTAGTAGTTTCGTGCTCGGCAATCAGGCGTTCAAGCCTATCTTTAAGATTCTTAAAGACGAATTCAATTTTGCGCTGCGACATCTAAGAAACATTAAAAATCGCAATCGAGGGGGTCATGAACCAATTGCGGTACTAGGTGAGCGTCTGTTCAACTATTATCTGTTGGATATGTTTCCACTTAAAGGTCAAGAAAGCTTGCTTGAACGATTTTACCAACAAACAGATAAAAAGTATTGGGCTAATTTGTTCAATGATATAGGTCATCGCTTGTGGAAGACTGGAAAACACCTAAACCAAAATACAGAAGACAGAGTAAGGAAATTCTGTGACTGGCGTCTCAAGTTTGAAGAACCGACTGAACTCCAATATTTTACTACATGGTTGCAAGCCGAGTGCCTAGACCCTGAATGGCGATTGAAGGCATATTCCAAAGTCTTGGATATATGTGAAGTAGAGGATTGGGGAATGCATGTCAAAACATTGTGTGAAATGCTTCCAAATCATACTGAGATGGTAGTTGAGTGCTTCTTTAAGTTAACCGAGGGAACCAAAAAAGACAATATCCACATCCAGAAAGAGGAAGCAAACGCTATTCTGAAAGCGGGACGTGAAAGCAAGGACGACAGTGTCCGTTCTAAGACAAAACTCATCCGTGAAAACTTGCTGAATTCGGGTAGATTTGTTCTACCGGATTTAGAGGATTGACACTGAACAATTTGCTATTGTTCATGGAGCGTTCACAAAATGTTCATGAAATCATCAGATTTCACGCCTAAAAATGTAGAGGTCGGATCAATAAAAAAATAACATTTAGATAATTTTTCGTCAAGATTACCACTGTTCAAACGATTCGTTTTCGCGTAGGAGAAAAATGTTACACTTTCCACCAAATTATTTTTTTACATCCGAACATGAAAAAAGAAAGCCCATGAACCCTTACGGTTACTGGGTTCTCTGCCGATCTCCTTTGTACACTAAATGTTACACCAGTGTAACATTTTTAAAGGGTTGACCGCTCCTTGAGGAGAAAGTATTACACATTTTGTTATACATATTTCAACATATCGATAGTTTCACAGTAAACCCAAAATGCCTCACGCCACCGATACCCGATAAACCCACACTGTGACTGGGTTTCTAAAAGTTAATTCAAATTTCACAATCCTAAAATTTCACAGTAAACCCCGAAAAATGCAATGTCTCCAAAGATGCTACAAACCCGCTCTACAACTGGATTCCAAGAGGGTTACAAAGACCGTTCTCGAAAGGCTTACTGTGAAATTTGCATATCATCAGTTCCCAACCAAAGTCCGAACGGTTTCTTCGCGGAACACCCAAGCAAAACACACCGCCCACAAGGAAACCCAAACTAACAGTTTTGCGGCGTACTCGCCCAGATGCGACGTGCATCATGCTACAGGGCTCACTTTTGATAGGCGCATGTCAAAAACTTTACACACCCGATCGCTCACTTGATGATTCTGCTGACATTTGCTTGACACTTCTTCACTTTTTGCGATACACTATATCCATGGCACAAGACTACGACAATACGGGAAAAAGTTTATGGACAGACCACGCCGACGACCTTTCGAGGTTTGTACTTGGTGAGGAAGATGTCGAAGTCCTTGAAGACCTCGACACCGAGCAACAGACCGTTATTGCTCGGCAGACCGACATCACAAAACGCATCCGTGTCAACAATCAACAGGCAATCCTACACGTCGAATTGCAACTCCGCGATAGCACTCGCACACCGATGTGGGCACGAAATGC
>JAGWBV010000174.1:4623-5402 GCA_021295715.1 Candidatus Poribacteria bacterium
GTCATACGGCTCATTGAAATAGAAGGACAGGCGATTTTAGAGATGCAGGCACCGGGCATACTGCCCTTCACGCCACTCATGAAACCGCCCACAGACATGGACTCAGAGCGGTGGGTGCAAGCGTGTATTGATGCGACGCGTGCAACGCCTGTCGATCAGCAAACACAGGCCGATTTACTTTACGCAATTTCCGTTTTTGGAAGTATAGTGTATGACCCTCAACTTTTCAAACAACGTATACCGGAGGAACTCATGCGAGAATCTAAGTTTTACCAACTCATGCTGAGAGAGACTACTATCGAACACATCATCGCGCTGCTTGAACAGCAGTTTCACACGGAGACGGTGCGCGCCTTAACGCCTATGCTCCAAAACATTGATGATTTGGAACGGCTGAAGGAACTCCTTCTCGCAGTACCCCGTGTGCCCAACATCGAAACCTTCACACAAAAACTGATTGACTGACGCACACCCGAGAGACACATGCAAGAATCTTTACCAACATCTACGCGAGAGAATCACCAAAGAAACGACTATCAAACACATCTCGGTGGTTCTTAAAACGAAGTTCTCGACAGAACTTGTGGATGCCTTAAGGCCTGCCCTTGAAAATATAGACGATCTGGAACGACTCGAGGATCTGTATATCCAATCAATTCACGCACGTAGCCTCCAAGCCTTCGCACAAAAACTGATTCAATAGACGTATGCCCACTTACCGAAAAAAACTCATCGAGGTCAACATCCCCCTCCAAGCCATTAACATAGAGTCCGCAAAA
>JAGWBV010000175.1 GCA_021295715.1 Candidatus Poribacteria bacterium
TTGACAGCGAGATGATAGACCGTTTGACCGAGGCAGGGGAGCGGCTCATGGATTCGTTTGAATACAACGGCTACTATGCGCATAAGCGGGACGGTTTGGTGCAGGAGCCTGTTTTCGCGGAGCTCACATCGCAAACAAAAGCGATTCCGTTGATCATCCAACTGCTCGGCACAAATATCCATATCACGAATACTGCGCTCATCTACAAACATCCGCAACCGCCTGAGAAACTGGAAAGCCGTGGATGGCATCGAGATGCGGGTATCTTTTTAGATCTCGGACACAAGAATTGCCCACGCGTCGGCTTGAAGGTCGGGTACTGCTTGACGGATTTCACCGTCCCGAATTCCGGTGGGACGCTGTTTGTTCCGAAAAGCCACAAGTTAGATGAACCGCTGGGTATCCCTCAAGGCGAGATTGATCCGATTGAACCTTACGATGAACCTGTCTTGCGGGCAGGCGATGCGTTTTTCTTTGAAAACCGTATCTATCACACCGCGGGTGTCAACTTTACGGAGCATGTCGCTAAAGTTGTTATCTACGGATACCACTACGCGTGGCTCAAGCCGGAGCCTTACTTATTCTACTACAACGATACACTGCAACCTGAAGAGAAGGTAATGGAGTCCCTCGATGATCTTGGCAAGCAATTTCTCGGTGGCGGTGCGGGCGCAGCGGCGGCGTGGGCAGCAGCGCATAATCTGCAGTTTGAGGAAGTCCCACACGTCGTGACAATTTAATTTTTCCTTGCGGTTAAGGGACGCGGTCTGAACACTGAAGTTTTTCGCCTTAGAGTTGAAGAAACACCCTATCAAAAACCCCTCCATTTCATTACGGGCTTAGTTCCGGCTGCTAAGAAAAGATAGAGAGCCCGTTTTCACTGACTCTGTTAAGTAGCTACCGAGACAGACATCTTGTAGAGGGCGCGAGCGTTATCTGCCATGATTTTGCGTTTGAGTGTCGGCGTGAGGTTCTTCGGGAGTGCCTGATCAGGAGAATCGAAGTCCCAATGTGGGTAGTCGGTTGCGAACATCAACCTATCATCTAAGTCGAGTTGTGCGAGCAGTTGATCAAAGTATTCCTGTTTGGGTGGCTCTTCAATCGGCTGCGTTGTAATCCAGAAATGTTCCCGGATGTACTCAGAAGGCAGTCTTTTCAGCTCAGGCACCTCGTCCCGTAGTTTTTTCCATGCTCGATCCAGTCGCCACATCAACGGGGGTAGCCACGCGAAACCACCCTCAATGAGAGTTACCTTAAGTGTCGGGAATTGTTCAAAGACCCCTTCGCAAACGAGACTGGTTACCTGTGTCTGAAACGCCTGTGTCATTCCTGCGTGGTCTTCAATGTAGTGTGAGGGTCTACCGACAGCGGTAATCGGTCCGACACCCACACCGGTGAAATGGATAGCAATGGGGAGGTCGTGCTCGACTGCCGCTTCATACATCTTCCAGTATCTACGTCGTCCTAAAGGTTCCATCGTGCGTGCGAGCAACAGTATTTGCACGAACCCTGGATGGTTTGCCACTCTATTGATCTCGGCGGTGGCGAACGCTGCGTCGTCGCATGCGACGATGATTGAGGCGCGGAGTCTCGGTTCTTTTTCAAGCCACTCTTCGATTTGCCAGTCGTTCACGGCACTTGCCCACGCCGCGGCGAACGCGAGATTGGGCATCTCACAGACTGGAGTCAAGCAGTTGAGGATACCGTATTCGATGTTGAATGGGTCCAGCAGTTGCTCACGTAGGAAATCGAGATCGGATCCGGGGCGATGTCCGGAGGGTGTCCATGCGTCGTATCTCGCACCGAAGGGGTGGGCACGTGGAATATATGCGCCGACGCGGTCGGTTGTTCCGACCATACCGTGATGTTTCCGCCACCGTTCGGAGAGATAGGGGTACAACACCGTCTCGGAAGCGAGGGTGTTATGCACATCACAATCAATCACTGATGGTCTTTGTTGTTTGGGTGTCTCTGTTTTTGCCATCTCTTTCCCTCCTTACAGTCAAGTGCCCTGTTTC